>JBQCCT010000026.1:0-5189 GCA_051961955.1 Solirubrobacterales bacterium | reverse complement strand
CTACTACAGCAACCGCCAGGCGCTGTATGCGATCCTCGGCCTGGTCGGGATGTACCTCTTGTCGCGGATCGACTACTCGCGGTTCCGGGAGCTTCGGGTCGGCATCTACACGCTGCTCTGCGCGAGCGTCTCGCTCGTCCTCGTCTTCGGCTTCGCCGCCCGCGGCTCGCGGCGCTCCTTCGAACTTCCCCTCTTCAGCTTCCAGCCATCGGAGATCGGCAAGCTCCTGCTCGTGCTTGCGCTTGCCGGGTTCGTGATCGACGGCGCCAGACGCGGGTCGCCGGTCCAGCGGACCGTGCGCTATCTCTGCCTCGGCTTCTTCCCGGCCGCCCTCGTCTTCTTGCAACCCGACCTCGGCACCTCCCTGGTGTTCGTGGTCGCCACCCTTGGCGTCATGTACTTCGGAGGCGTCCGCTGGACGCACTTCGCGGTCATCGGCGCCGCCTTCGCCGCGCTGATCGCGCTGGTCCTGGTCGTCGCTCCGATGCTCGGGACCCCGATCCTCAAGGGGTACCAGGAAGAACGGCTGACGTCGTTCCTCCATCCCCACGAGCACGAAGCTGGCGCGGGCTATCAACAGAACCAATCCAAGGTCGCCATCGGCGCCGGTCAGCTGACCGGCCGTGGCAACCAAGCCACCCAAACGCGGCTCGACTTCGTCCCCGAGCGCAGCACCGACTTCATCTTCGCGGTGATCGGTGAGCGCTACGGCTTCGTGGGCGCCGCGTTCGTCCTATCCCTTTACGCCCTGCTCTTCTGGCGGGCGCTGCGGATAACGACGCTCTCGAAGAACTCCTACGGGACCCTGGTGGCGGGCGGCATCGCCGTCTCGCTGCTGTTCCAGACCTTCGTCAACGTGGGGATGAACCTCGGCATCATGCCGATCACGGGGATCCCCCTGCCGTTGATCAGTTACGGAGGGTCCTCCGTCCTCGCTACCTTGCTGGCGGTCGGCGTTCTTCAGAGCATCAACGTCCAAGCGCATCTCGGTCAGAAGGGAAGGTTCGCCTGGTGATGCCTCGTAGAGAGGGGTCCGGCATTGCGTACCTATCCGAACTGAGCTGAATCAACGATGAAAAAAACGATTTTGGTCTCCGCCGAGCGCGGCGAGACTCGTGTGGCCGTCCTCGAGGCAAAGCAGAAGGGCGGCAAACCCAACGTAGCCGAGCTCTACATCGAGCGGCGCGGCCGTCGCTCGATCGTCGGCAACATCTACAAGGGCAAGGTCGACAACGTCCTGCCCGGCATGGAGGCCGCCTTCGTCGACATCGGCCTCGAGCGCAACGGCTTCCTCCACGTCGACGAGATCCTTCTCCCCGGCGGTGAGCAGGCGCCCAAGCGCGGGCGCGGTCACGGCCGCCGCATCAACGAGATGCTCAAGCCCGGCCAGGAGATCCTGGTCCAGGTGGTCAAGGACCCGCTGAAGACGAAGGGCGCGCGGCTCTCGATGAACGTCTCGATCGCCGGCCGCTACCTGGTCTTCGCCCCGAAGGGGAGCGGCGTCGGGGTCAGCCGCCGGCTGACCGACAAAGAGCGCGACAGGCTGCGGAAGATGGTCGATCGCACCTACAAGGGCCCGGGCGGGCTGATCGTCCGCACCGCCGCCCACGGGGCGAAGAAATCCGACTTCGTACGCGAGATCGGCTACCTGCAGAAGCTGAACGAGGTGCTGGAGCGCCGGTCCGAGGGCCTGAAGGGGCCGGCCCTGGTCTTCCAGGAGGCCGACCTCTCGATCCGCGTCCTCCGCGACGTCTTCCTCAGCGAGTTCGAAAAAGCGATCATCGACTCGCCCAAGCAGTTCGAGCGGGTGACCAACTTCTTCCAGCGCACCGCCCCGGAGCTGGTCGACGGAGTCGAGCTCTACCAGGGCAAAAAGCCGCTGTTCGAGAAATGGGGAATCGACAAGGAGATCGAGTCGACCTTGGGCCGCCGGATCGATCTGCCCTCCGGTGGCTATCTGGTGATCGACTATGCCGAGGCGCTGACGGTGATCGACGTCAACAGCGGCTCCTTCACCGGCCGCGGCAAAGGCGGCCTCGAGGAGACGATCACCAAGGTCAACACCGAGGCGGCCGAGGAGGCGGTGCGGCAGCTGCGGCTACGCGACATCGGCGGCATCATCGTCATCGACTTCATCGACATGGCCCGCGCCAGCAACCGCGACAAAGTCTTGAAGACGATGCGCAAAGCGCTCGACGCGGACAAGTCGAAGAGTTACGTGGTCGAGGTCTCGCCGCTGGGGCTGGTCGAGATGACCCGCCAGAACATCACCGACGGGGTGCGGGAGATCCTCACCGCGCCGTGCCCGACCTGCGAAGGCGAGGGCGTAGTGCTCTCGGCCGAGACGGTGGCGCTGGAGGGGCTGCGGAAGATGCGCGACATCGTCGTCGAGCATGCCGACAGCGAGGCCTTCCTCATTCGGGTCAACCCGAAAGTCGCCCATGAGCTGACCGACGAGGACAGCGGCCTGACCGAGTTCGAGGAGGAGACCGGCAAGCGCTTCCACTTCGAGGGCGGCGATGCGCTGCCGGTCGAGACCTTCGAGCTGATCGAGTCCGGCACCCGGGCCGAGATCGAGGAGCGGGCCCTGCCGTTCAAGGTCGGCGAGGAGGTGCTGGTCAAGATCGACGAGCCGCACATGTACAACGCCGACGACGCGGTCGCCCGGATCGACTCCTACATCGTCAGCGTCACCGGGGGCGGTCGCTTCGTCGGCGAGCGCAAGCTGGTGCGGATCGAGGAGGTCGAGCGCTCGGCGGCGGTCGCCTCGTTGCTGGGCGGCGAGTCCCCGAACGGGGCCGGAGGAGGCGGGGAAAACGGCTCCCAGCTAGACTCCGACGCTCCTTCGCGCAGACGACGTGGCCGCCGGGGTGGCCGAGGGCGTTCGCGCGCCAAACAAGGCAGCAAAGACAGTAAAGACGAATGAGCACTTACGCAGTCATAGAAACCGGAGGCAAGCAGTACAAAGTCGAGGAGGGCACCTCCCTGCTCGTCGATCGCCTCAGCGCCAAAGAGGGCGACAAAGTGACGCTGCGCCCGGTTCTCTTCCGCGGAGACGACGTCGTCGCCGGCGGCAAAGACCTCGAGAAAGTCAAAGTCGAGGCCAAAGTCGCCGAGCACCTGCGGGGTCCCAAGGTCAAAGTCTTCAAATACAAGGCGAAGAAGGGCTACCGCCGCCGTGCCGGCCACCGCTCCGAGCTGACCCGGCTCGAGGTGACGACGCTGAAAGGCGCCAAAGGCGCCAAAGCCAAAAACAGCCCCTCACCGGCCAAAGCTTCCAAAGAGGAGGGATCCGATGGCTCATAAGAAAGGACTCGGCTCCAGCCGCAACGGCCGCGAATCGAACCCGAACATGCTCGGGGTCAAGGTCTTCGCCGGCCAGAAGGTCAGCGGCGGCGAGATCATCGTCCGCCAGCGGGGCACTCGTTTCTGGCCCGGGGATGGGACCGGGATCGGCCGTGACCACACGATTTTCGCCACCAGGGCGGGGACCGTGGACTTCAAGCCGGCCCGCAAGGGCCGCACGATCAGCGTCCTCCAGGACTAACCACCAACAAGGGAGAGGTTCATGAATTTCGTCTCTGAGCGCAGAGACCATCGGCTGCTTGCCATGGGCTCCGCGTTGATCGCTATTGCCTTCGTCGCGGTGCTTGCCGTTTCGGCACGCGCCCAGGCCGCGGAAACCATCTACTGGGACAACTACGGCGGCTCACAGAATGTTGCTTTCGCGAACATCGACGGCAGCGGCGGCGGCCTGGTGAACCTCGGCACCGCAGAACTCACCAACCCCGAAGGCATGGCCTACGACACGGTCACCAACCGTCTCTTCGTGGCCAGCGCCGGCGGGGGTCAGATCGTCGCCGTCAATCTCGACGGCAGTGGTGCCAGTCCCTTCACTCCCCCCGGAGCCCCGATCGAAACGCCCGAAGGGGTCGCGGTCGATCCGGTGACGAGGACCATCTACTGGGAGAACACGGGCGGCGAAGGCTCGATCGCCTGGGCGAAGCTCGACGGCAGCGCCGGGGGAACCCTCAGCACGGCCGGCATCACTCTGAGCAGTCCATGCTGTCGTATCGCTCTCGACCCCGTAGGCGGTCGGATCTACTTCGTCAACGGCACCAACATCGCTTACGTGAACGTCAACAACAGCGGGGGCGGCGAACTTAACATCACCGGCTCGACGGTTGTGCCGGGTGGCGAAGGTCTCGCCGTCGATGACGCGGCGGGCCGCCTCTACTTCACCGGGAGTGGCGAAAAAGAAATCGGTTACGCCAATCTCAACGGCAGCGGTGGCGGTGACGTCTCGCTTGGCGGCGCTGTGATTAAAGGCCCCTGGGGGATCGCCTTCGATCCGTCGATCAACCGCCTCTATTGGGCCAACGAGAACAACTCGAGCGGCGAAGGGACCAACGCCTTCGGCTTCGTCAACCCCAGCGGTGGGGTCGGCGGCAATATCAGCGTCGCCAATACCCTCTCGGCCAATCCCCAGGACCCGGTAATCATCAAGAGCCCGACCGGCACCGGTGCGCCGGCGGTCACTCGGACCAAGAATGCGCCCGCGTCGCTCTCCTGCTCGACCGGCAGCTGGGCGGCCGATTACCCGGGCTCGTTCGTCTACCAGGCGCCGCGCACGTTCGCCTACCAGTGGACCAGCAACGGCGCTCCGATCGGCGGCGCCACGGCGGCCACCTACGCGGCGACGAAGGCGGGTCAGTACGCCTGCGTGGTGACGGCCACGAACCAGACTGGCTCCGCCAGTCAGACCAGCGCCGCCGTCAACGTCAAAGCGGCAAAGCTGAAACTGAGCACCAAGAAGAAAGCCCACGCGAAACCAGGCCAGGTGGTCAGCTTCAAGCTGAAGGCGACCAACCAGGGCGACGTCCAGTCCAAGAACGCCAAGGTCTGCGTGAAACTGCCGAAGTCCGCCAAGGGCGAGCTGAAGGCGCCGAAGTGCAAATCGCTCGGCAAGCTCAAAGGGCGCGGCAAGAAGTCGGCGACGCTGAAGATCAAGATCCTGCCCTCGGCCGGCGGCACCTACAAGGTGACGTTCCAGGTCAAGGGGGCCGCCGGCAAGCCGGCTAAGAGCAAGATCATCGTCAGCTAGAGCTGGCGTAGGGGAGGGGTCGTGTGCCCCTCCCCAGACACCCCTCGCTATGGCTCGGGGTTGAGTGTCTGGTGAGGGGCACACG
>JBQCCT010000025.1:0-4689 GCA_051961955.1 Solirubrobacterales bacterium | reverse complement strand
CGCGCCCCCACCCCCCCCCCCACCCCCCAACCCCCCACCCGGGGGTCCCTCCCCCCCCAATCGGGCCCAAACCCAACCACGGGATTAGGGGCGGGGCGGGATCTCGTGGGCCTTCGCTGGCAGCTTTGCCGAGAGCGGCTTCGTCGCGGGGCGCACACGGCTCGCGCCCGCGCTGCTCGTTGAGGCGCCGGGGCGCGCTCGTACTCCGGCCCAGGGCTGGCGGTAGGGGGTGTAGGCGAGGAGGGCGTTCCAGGTTTCGGTGTCGATGACGCCGTTGACCTGGAGGCCGTGTTCTTCCTTGAAGACGTGGACGGCGCGAGCGGTCTGGCGGCCGAAGATGCCCGTCACCGGTAGTTCCGCACCGGCGGCGATCAGGTGCTCCTGCGCCCAGACCACCATGTCGCCCTTGCTCCCCCGCTTCAGCAGCGGGTGAACGATTTCCTCGCGGAAGCCGGTCAGCGGCCGCAGGGCACTGGTGGCGCCGAGCGCACCCCACTCGCGGCCGCTCGTCTCCTGCCAGTCCCACCAGCTCGGCGGCAGCCCACCGTAGCTCGCTGCGAAGCGGCGGAAGAGTCGCAGCGAGGCGCTGCCGGGGCCTTCGTAGGTCTGGCCGATCGGGTAGATCGGATGCCCCCAGATGCGGTTGTAGAGGTAGGTGTGTTCGTAGACGGTGCGGACCGAGGTGCCGATCGCCTTCCAGTACATCTGCGGCTGGTTGTACTGGGCGCCACCCGGCCCGAAGAAGACCGAGTAGGGGAAGGACGGGTGGTAGTCGACGTAGGGGAAGCCGGCGAGGGAGACCGGGAAGGTTTCGCCGACCCGCGCGCGCAGAGCGCGGACGTAGCGATCGGCCGCGGCGTACTTGCCTTCGTAGTCGCTCTCGGCGTCGATCACAAAGCAGTCGGCGCCCTTCTTCACCGCCGCCGCGGCGACTTTGGCTTCGGCGACCGGGGCGCTGCCGTAGGCGAACTGCCAGGCACAGACGTCGAGGCCGCCGCGGTGCAACGCCTGGATGAAGGCCCTGTTGAACTGGCTCCAGGCGCCGGCGCCGTCCGCCGCCTTCACGTAGACGGTGCCGATGTCGTAGCGCTTGGCGCGGGCGATGATCGCGCTGACGCTGCCGCCCTCGGAGTGGGAGACGTACCAGACCCACATCCCCTGCCGGTCGAAGGCGCTGTTGCCGAGGGTCGGCCCGTTTTCGACTCCCCCTTCGACCTGGGTCGCCCCACCGGTTTCAGCGACGGCGGAAGTCGGGATGAGCGTCAAGGCAGCAAGTACCGCGAGCGCGGCAAGTACAGAGAATCTGCGGGTCACGATCGGCTTGAACACGGTAGCTGGCGTGATGCTGCGAAGGGGGTCGGGGGTCCGGCTTAACATCCGGCAGGTTGCTCAATCCGCTCCCCTGATTCGACCTATCGCCCACATTCGCAAGATCCTGTGCTTCCTCGCGCTCGCCAGCGCCTCGGCTGTCGCGACCGCCCCCAGCGCCCACGCCGCCGAACTGCAGCAGGCGCACGTGTCACAAAAGGGGCGGGAGCTGGTGTTTACGGTGCGGACGGGTAAGCCCGTGGCGCTGGCGGAGTTGGAAGCGCGGCCGGATACGCGGCGGGCTGGCTCGCGCTACCTCTGCCTCGGGCTGAGCCGAGTAGGGCGGGAGGGTGAGCGGCGGCTCTGCCTCGGCGGTCGCAAAGCGCACAAGCGGATCGGGCTGGTGGTCGTCGATGCGAACGAAAAGCCGACGGCGACGGGAAGTGTGCGGGCGAAGGTCAAGCGGCCGGAACCCGACAACCTCGTCGTCTCGCTCGAACCGACGGCCGCCGAACTGAAACCCCACCGCTACCGCTGGCGGGTGATCCAGAGCAACGGCTGCGCGCCCGGCCTCCGCTGCGCCCAGTCACTCCCCGCCAAGGGCACCTACGCCTTCCGCCTCCGGCCTGTGCGCGCGATCGGCTGCACCGGCGGCAGCGCCGGGCTCGTCACCAACGGACCGCGCGACCGCAAGGTCGTCGCCCTCACCTTCGATGACGGGCCCTCCGAATACACGCCGGAATTCCTCCGGGTCCTGCGCGAAAAGGAAGTGCACGCGACTTTCTTCGAGATCGGCCAGGAGATGCCGGGCCGCGAAGACACGATGCGCCAGATCCTCGCCGAAGGCGACGAGCTCGGCGACCACACGATGAACCACGTCGAATACCCCGGCTACGCCCAGATCGCCGGCGCCGCGGCGCGGATCGAGGCCGACACCCACTTCAGGCCCTGCCTCTTCCGCCCACCCGGCGGCGGCGTCAACGAAAGCGTCATCGCCGATGCCGGCAGCCTGGGGATGCGCACCGTCACCTGGGACGTCGACCCGCGCGACTGGTCGCTCCCCGGCAGCGGCGCGATCTACTCGAACATCGTCAGCCATGCCCAACCTGGCTCGATCATCCTCATGCACGACGGCGGCGGACCCCGCAACGAGACCCTCGCCGCCCTCCCGCAGGTGATCGACACCCTCCGCGCCCGCGGCTACCACTTCGCCACCGTCTCCGAACTGCTCGGCTACCGGATCGCTTACCGCCCTTACGGCTGATCCGCACCCTGGAATTCAGTTAGATCCGGAACTTTCCTTCGTCGCGACGAGGTGCAGCTCGATCCCGCTGTAGTAGATGAGCCCGACCAGAAGCAGCAACGGCAGGGAGAAGATGATCGTCCAGAGCGCGGCCCCGGAGAAGTCGTGGTAGACCCGCTGCTGCAGGTGATACGTCGAATGAACTGGGACCTTTCCCGCTCCAAGGCGGTAGCTCTGCTTCAGCTCCTCTGACAGCGCCACCTCAATCGCCATCAGGATCCGTCCGCGGATGGTGGCGCCTATCGCCTGCTGGACCAGCAGCGCCGTCACTACCAACGAGGGAGCGGGGAGCAGCATCTGCATCCAGCCGAGCCGCGCCACGATGGTTCGTGGTCGTAGCCGAGACAGCCTGTCTTCTCTGGCGCCAGGACATAATTCGCTGGCGGTGTCATTCGCCCACCGCGCGCGGAAGCTCATGTACTGCCCAGACCACAAGCTCGGACGTCTCAGTGAGCAGTGCTGAGCGCGAGCCGCTATTGCTGATCCACGGACTCGGCGGCTCGCGCACGGTCTGGGAGCCGGTGCTGCCACTGCTGGAGGCCGAGCGCGAAGTGCACGCGATCGACATGCCGGGGTTCGGCGAGACCCCGCCGCTGCCGCCGGGGGTCGAGCCGACCGCCGGCAACCTCGCCAAGGCGGTCCACGAGGAGTGCGTCCGCAACGGAGTCGAGCGTCCGCATGTCGCCGGCAACTCGCTCGGCGGCTGGGTGGCGCTGGAAATGGGCCGCTTCGGCTGGGCGGCCTCGGTCACCACCCTCTCCCCCGCCGGCCTCTGGCGCCGTCGGCTCGGCGAACCGGAGGGTGGCGGCGCCCGCATGCTCCTGCGTGGCTCGCCCTGGCTGAAGGCGGCGCGGCCGGTGCTCTCCATCGCCCTCCAGTTCCGGCAGACGCGCCACGCCGCTTTCCAATCGATTGCCGCCCACCCGGAGCGGATTCCGCCCGACGCTGCCCGCGCGCTCGTCTACGGCTGGCTCGATGGCGAGGGCTACGACGCCGCCAACCGGGCGATGCGCAACCACATCTTCGACCCGGCCGGCTACCCCGAGGACGTGCCGGTGACGATCGCCTGGTGCGAGCGCGACCGCCTGCTCGGCCCGCCGAAGCCGCACCGCCGCCCGGCCGGCGCCCGCTTCCTCGTCCTCCCCGGCGTCGGCCACACTCCCACCTGGGACGACCCCGAGCTCGTCGCCCGCACCCTGCTCGAGGGCAGCGCAGCCCCAGCGCGAGCCTGAGTGGCGTTTTCCTCTCGCATAGCGAGAGGAAGTCGACATTCGATCTTTTGCGAGAGTGCATGCAACCGCGAACCGAGGAGGAGCAGTGATCGTCGAGAGGACCGAGAACCCGCTGTGGCTGTCGAACGCCTACCTGGTCGCCGACCCCGAGCGCAAGACGGGCGTCCTGATCGACGGCAACGAAATGCTCGACCCGCTGCTGGAACGGGCGGAGCGCGACGGGATCGAGATCACCCACGTGCTCGTCACCCACCCGCATGGGGACCACGTCGCCGGCCTCGCCGAAGCACGGGCGCAGGTGGGCAACCCGCCGCTGGTCGCCCACGAGGCCTGCGCCACCGAGCTCGACCAGGAGGTCGAGATCACGCTCGGCGACGGCGAGAAGCTCGACGCGGGCGGTCTTCAGGTCGAGGCCCTCTTCACCCCCGGCCACGCCGCCGGCCACCTCGCCTTCCTCATCGACGGCAGCGACGTCTTCACCGCCGACGTCCTCTTTAAGGGGACGGTCGGCGGCACCATGGCGCCCGGCGCCAGCGGCTTCGCCGACCTCAAGGCGTCGGTGATGCGGCTGCTGGAGCTGCCGCCGCAGACCAACGTCCACCCCGGCCACAAGGAGCCGACGACGATCGCCGAGGAGTGGGAGCACAACCCCTTCGTGCGGATCTGGCGCGGGCTAGAGGAGACCGGCTCCGAGGAGGTGACCGTCTGGGGACGCCCGGCGACGCTGAAGCTCTGGGCCCCCGACTACGACGGCGGCAACAAGGCCTGGATCGTGTTCGGCGATTCAGGCGAGGACGCCATCGTCGGTGGTTCCCAGGTAGAGAACCGACATAAATGAAACCGTCT
>JBQCCT010000024.1:0-16611 GCA_051961955.1 Solirubrobacterales bacterium | reverse complement strand
CCCCGGGTCATTTGGTGTTTTTTGCCCCGGCCCCCCCCCCCCCCCCCGCTTTGTTGCCGGTTTACTTTGACCACAAAATCGTAAAAAATTAAACCACGGAACCGCTGGGCGCCCTGGAGAGCTCTGTGGGGGGAGAAGGCGAGACGTACGGTCTCCGGCGGAGGGGCGCCCGGCTTCTCCTGCACACCGCTCAGCGCGGCAATCGCTGGGTCGGCGTCACCACCTGCTGGAAGGTCGGCCGGTTCTGGAAGGGGAAGGGGCCGAGGTCGATGCCGCCGGTGACCTGGGGGCGGTTCTGGTCGTAGCAGGACGGCTGCGGGTTGCCGGCGCAAGCGCCGTTGCCGCCGCCGTAGAGCTGCTGCGGGGTCACCTTCAGCGCCGCCCGCAGGGTGCGCTGCAGCGTCGCCCGGCACTTCTGCTTCGAGCCGTCACCACAGTAGACGCGGCTCCAGGGAGCACGCGGCTTCCCGAAGAGGTCGCGCAGATCCTTGGAGACGTAGCTGTACCAGCCGTCGTCGTAGTCGGGCGCGGTCGGCGAGCCGCCGACGACGCTCCCGGTCTGCAGCATTTCTTCCAGCTTGTCGTAGGCCTTGGCCCCGAGCACCGGCCGGAACTCGCCCTGCAGCAGCTTCGGCCACCAGGCGTCCATCAGCTCGATCGCCGGCGTTTCCTCGTCGACCCCGTCGCGGTTGAGGTCGCGGCGGTGGGCACCGTGCTTGTGCCAGGCCCGCAGCCTCGCCAGCGCCTTGCGCAGCTGCCCCGATTGCGGCTTGCCGATCGCCTTGAAGATGATCGGCAGCAACTTGTAGCCACGCAGGTCCTGGCTCGCCGGTTCCTCCATCGCCTGGATCAGCTGCACGATCGTCATCTTCTTCTTGCCCTCGATCGCCGCCTTGATCTTGTCCGAGATCATCTGCGAGCGGAACACCGGCCCGTAGTCGTACTTGTCGTCGGCCGCCGCCCAGCCCGGCGCCTGCTTGTTGTTCCAGGAGACGAGGAAGGGCGGGTCGACCGCCTGCGGGTGCTTCGAGAACGGCAGGTAATCGGCAGTCTGCGTCGCCGGCTCGAACCCCTTCCAGTCGAACTTGCCGGTGCCGAGGATCGGGAAGTCCGGCGAGGTCCCCTTCGCCCGCTGCGGCAGCGCCCCCGAGAGCGCATAGGCGATGTGTTCGGAGTCGATGTAGGACCAGTTGAAGAGGAAGCCGATGTTGGAGACGGCTTTCTTGAAGCCCTGGACGCCGGTCACGACGCCGGGTTCGTTCAGCTGCGAGAAGCCGATCACCGAGTCGGCCTCGTGGAAGTAGGTGCTGCGCTGGTGGGCGAAGGCGACCTTCTTGCCGCCGACCTTGCCGCGGGCGTAGACGATCCCGTGCACGGTCCGATAAGCGACCAGCGTCTGCGAGCCGGGCGGGGTCGAATCGATCGTGTTCGGCGTCCAGCTCTCGCTCTTTTCCAGCTTTTCCATCGGCAGGCACTTGCCGCGGTAGAGGTAGTGGAAGTTGTCCTTGCACAAGACCTCAGCGAAGGTGTCGACGTTGTCGGAGGTCGCCGTGGTCGCGCTCCAGGCGTAGTCGCGCCCGTGCCCGAGCTCGACGAAGAGGTTGACGCCCGGGAAGGCGGCGCCGCGGGCATCGATCCCCGGCCCGTGCAGGTCCTCCTCCATCAGGATCTGCGGCAGGAAGTAGCCGACCTGCGGGCCCAGCACTCCAATCGGGTGGCCGGTAGCCGACTCCTTGGCCGAGACCAGCTCCCAGTTGGAGGCATGGCCGGCCGCTTCCAGTTCCCGCTGCAGCAGCGCGCCGACCGTGCCAAAGCTCTTGGCGCCGCCGGCAGCGCTGGAGGCGCTGGCGGCGGTTTTGGTGAAGCGGACGCTGCCCGTGTCCGGCAACGCCAGCCCGCGCTTGGCGAAGGCGCTGCGGGTCTCGTAGGGGAAGCGCTTAGAGATCGTCGTCGGCGCTTCCGGGTCGTTCTTCGAGCGGAAGCCTTCCCAGGCCTTGCGGCCCGCCTTCTTCCCCATCCGGTTGACGAAGGCCTCCATCGTCAGTGCCGAGCTCAGCTCGTTGCCGCCGCCCTGGCCGAAGATGCCGCCGACCAGCGAGGCGACCGCGATCACGTCAGTCGGCTTCCACGGTTCCATCGGCTTGCCGAGGATCGTGTACTCGGCCGGTTTGAGTTCCGGGTCGAGGTTGGCGGCGGCGATGTAGGCGTTGATCCCTTCGACGTAGGCATCGACGTCAGCGACCGCCTGCTGCCCCGCCTGCCCATAGATCTGCGGCGCCTGGATCAGCTGTTTTTCGAGATCGGCTTCGGTGTAGGGCGCAAATCCCCATTGGCTCGCGTCCGCCCCCGCGTTGGAACCGCCGAGGAAGGAGGCGAGTTCGGCGCGGCCGGTGTGGCGCAGTACGTCCATCAGGAAGAGCCGGTCCTGCGCGCCGGCGTAGCCGGCGCCGAACATCGTGTCGGCGCGGGTGGTGCCGTAGATGTGCGGAACGCCGAAGGCTTTGTCGCGGACAATCGTCGCTCCTGGCCGCGGTTCGACCGTTGATTCGACTTCCCCGGCGGGGACGCCGAAGGTCGCGTCCTTGAAGTAGTTGGGGATCTGGCTTTCGGTCAGCGTCGGGCTGGCGTAGAGGAGGTTTTCATAGAGCGCCTGCTGGTCGGCGAAGTGCGGTGGCAGGCGGTGCAGGCCTTTGAATTCGAGCAGCTGACTGAAGGTGTCGAGCCCGTTCTCCCCGGGCGGCAGCACGTTGCGGAAGCCGCCGGCGTCATTGGCGCCGTAGGGCTGCGGCGCGGCGGCGTTCGCAGTAGGAACCAGGGCAAGGGCGAAGAACGCCAAGACCAGCGGGAGCGCAAAGCGCAAGCAACCTCGTGAAAACAACTTCCCTCCTTCGTCGCGGCGGCCCCCCAGCCACTCCGAGCAGGGTAAACGATCGAGCTATTCGGCTAGTCGGCTTCGTGCCAGGGCGTGAGGATGCGAGGGCCCTCGGCGGTGACCGCAACCGTGAACTCGAAGTGCGCGGCGAGGGAGCCGTCTTCGGAGTAGACCGCCCAGCCGTCGTCACCCATCCGTACCAGCGGCCCGCCGGCGTTGACCATCGGCTCGATCGCCAGCACCATGCCCTCCTCCAGTTCCGGGCCCTTGCCGGGCTCGCCGAAGTTCGGCACCTGCGGTTCCTCATGCATGTCTTCGCCGATCCCATGACCGACGAGGGTGCGGATGATCGAGAGACCTTCGACCTCGACCGCCCGCTGGATCGCCGCCGAGACGTCGCCGAGGTGGTTGCCTGGCCGCATCTGCTCGACGCCGGCGAAGAGCGAAGCTTTGGTGACGTCCAGCAGCTTCTGCCCCTCGGGGCCGATCGGCCCGACCGGGACGGTGATCGCGGCGTCGGAGACCCAGCCATCCTTGACCACGCCGACGTCGATCGAGAGCACGTCCCCACGCTTCAGCTCATAGCCATCGGGGATGCCGTGGACGACCATCGAGTTGGGCGAAGCGCAGATCGAGCCCGGGAAGCCACGGTAGCCCTTGAAAGCCGGAATCGCGCCCTGGGAACGGATGAACTTCTCCGCCGCCGCATCGAGCTCCTCGGTGGTCACCCCGGCTCGCGCCTTCGAGGCCAGCATCTTCAGGCAGCGAACGAGGATCTCCCCGGAGATTGCCATCTTCTCGACTTGCTCCGGCGTCTTCTTGATGATCATCCGGTACACGCTAGTGGTAGAAGGCCGACCGGCAAAGCCGACCGTTAGACGGCCTCGTCCTGCTCAATCCGCAGGGTCGCCAGGGTACGGCGGATCTGCTCGGCGACCTCGTCGGGCGGCGCCTCACCGCTGATTCGGCGCAGGGCGCTGCGGCTGTCGTAGTAGGAGACGAGCGGCTCGGTCTTCTCGTGATAGGTCTCGAGCCGCTTGCGAATCACCTCTGGTTTGTCGTCGTCGCGGATCAGCAGCTCGGAGCCGTCGATGTCGCAGACACCTTCCTGCTGCGGCGGTTCGAACTCAACGTGGAAGACGTGGCCGTTGGCGGCGCAAGTGCGACGGCCGCCGAGCCGGCGCACGACCGCGTCGTCGGAGACGTCGATCAGGAGCACCGCGGTGACTGCCCGGCCGAGCTCGGAGAGCTTGGCGTCGAGCGCCTCGGCCTGGGGGCTGGTGCGCGGGAAGCCGTCGAGGATGAACCCGTCGAGTGCCTCGCTGGAATCGATCCGCTCGGCGATCACGCCGACGATCACCTCGTCGGGCACGAGATCGCCGCGGTCCATGTACTCCTTTGCGCTGCGGCCGAGCTCGGTTTCATCGCGGACAGCGGCCCGAAGGATGTCCCCCGTGGCGTAGTAAGGCAGCCGCAGGTCTCCATTAAGCCGCTCCCCCTGGGTGCCCTTCCCCGACCCGGGAGGACCAAGAAGGACGAGATTGAGCTCAGACATGGCGTTGAACGGTAGTGGAAACCAGAACTACGAACGGCCGTGAAAACCAAGCAGGTCGGGGGACACAGGGAGCGAGGGGAAGGGAGCGCACTTTTTAGTGCGTGACCTGACCCGAGCGACCGAGGACCCCGAGATGCGCCGGTTTGCCGCGGCCGCGCCCGAGTAGGTCCTTATTTGAGAAACCCCTCGTAGTTTCTCATCATGAGTTGAGCCTCCAATTGCTTGACCGTATCCAAAGCCACGCCGATCACGATCAGGATGGAGGTACCGCCAAAGTAGAAGTTGGCCGAGGTTTGGCTGATCAGGATCGTCGGCAGTGCCGCCACCGCGCCGAGGTAGAGCGCCCCGGGGAAGGTGAGGCGGGAGAGGATCCGGTCAAGGTATTCGGCCGTCGGCCGCCCCGGGCGCACCCCAGGGATGAAGCCGCCATATTTCTTCAGGTTGTCGGCCTGGTCGACGGGGTTGAAGGTGACCGCCGTGTAGAAGTAGGTGAAGACGATGATGAAGAAGATCTCGCCGACTACATAGGGCCATTCGTTAGGACCGAAGAAGCTGGCGAATTCGAGCGCCGCATTGGTATTCAGCATCTGCCCGACGGTCGAAGGGAAGGCCATGATCGAGGCAGCGAAGATGACCGGAATGACGCCGGCCATGTTGACCCGCAGCGGCAGGTAGGTCGACCCACCCGAGGTCATTTTCCGCCCTACAACCCGTTTCGCATATTGGACCGGAATCCGGCGCTGCCCCTCCTGAACGAAGACGATCGCCACGATCACCGCAAGCGCGATGAACGGCATCATCACGACGAAGACCTGGTCGGGGTTGTTCCACCACTTGCTCAGCCCAGGGACAATCGAAGAGGCGATCGAGGCGAAGATCATCAGCGAGATGCCGTTGCCGATGCCGCGCTGGGTGATCAGCTCCCCCAGCCACATCAACAAGGTGCAGCCGGCGGTGAGACAGATCACGATCAGGAAGAGCTTCGGGAAGGTGAGTTCGCCGACGACGCTGGTCCCGGCTTTGTTGCCGAAGGACTTGAAGAGGAAGACGTAACCGATCGACTGCGCGAAGGCCAGGCCCACCGTCAGATAGCGGGTGTACTGGGTGATTTTCTGCTGGCCGACCTCGCCCTCTTTCTGCAGGCGCTCCAGCGAGGGCACGACCACCGTCAGAAGCTGCAGGATGATCGAGGCGGTGATGTAGGGCATGATCCCCAGCGCGAACAAGCTCAGCCGCGAGAGGCTTCCGCCCGAGAACGTGTTGAGGAAACCGAGGATCCCCGAGCCGCCGAAGTTGCCCGAGATTTCCTTGACGGCGCTGATGTTGACCCCCGGCGCCGGGATATAGGCCCCCAGGCGGTACAACGCCAGCATCGCTGCCGTGAACGCAAGTTTCTTGCGAATGTCGGCAACGCTAAAGGCGTTGAGAATAGTTCTGAGCATTACGGCTCCAGAGTTTGACAGGAACCGCCGGCCGCTTCTATCTGCTCCTTCGCAGCCGCGCTGAAAGCATGTGCGTGAACCTCAAGGTTCTTCTTGATCTCGCCCCGGGCGAGTATCTTGACCGGGTCCTTCCCCTTCGCCAGGCCCTTCTCCTTTAGGCTCGCGGGGGTGACTTCGGCGCCACTGTCGAAGCGCTCCTCAAGATCGGCGAGGTTGACCGGCTGGGTCTTGGTCCGGAAGTTCTCGAACGGCATCGACTGCTTTTTGTGCGGGCCGCGCAGCTTTCGCATCCGCATATGGATCGGGTTCTGGCCGCCCTCGTAGTTGGCCTTGCGCTTGGCGCCCGAACGGGAACCGGCGCCCTTGTGGCCGCGGCCCGAGGTCTTGCCGAGGCCGCTCCCCTCGCCGCGGCCGATCCGCTTGCGGGGCTTTTTCGAGCCGGGCTTCGGCTTCAGGTTGTGCAGGCCGATCTCTGCGGCGCGCGGTGATTCTTTTGAAGCCGATTTTTCGGCTTTCTTCTCGGCTTTCTCAGCCACCTTCGACCTCCACCAAGTGGGAGACGACCCGCAGCTGACCCTGCAGCTGCGCCGAGTCCTTCAACTCAACCGATTTGCCGATTCGCCCCAGCTTCAACGCCTTCAGCGTCGCTTTCTGGCTCGGATTGGTCCCGTTGGCCGACCTGATCTGAGAAATCTTCAAAGTGCTCACGACGCCTCACCGCCCTCAGCGGGCGCGGATTCCGCAGCTTGCGCATCAGCCGGAGCGGCGTCTGCCGCGGGTGGCGACGATGAATCGTCCGCGCCGGTAGGCGCGGAGGACTCATCGGAGACAGGACCCGCGGCCCCACCGCCCCCGTTGCCGTCCATTCCAAGCACTTGCGTAACCGTCAGCCCGCGCAGCTCGGCAACCTCCTCCGGCCGCCGCAACCGCACCAGGCCGTCCATCGTCGCCTTTACGAGGTTGATCGGGTTCTGCGTGCCGATGCTCTTGGTCAGCACGTCGCGCACTCCGCCGAGCTCGAGCACGGCGCGAACGCCGCCGCCGGCGATGACGCCGGTACCGGGGCTGGCCGGGCGCAGGACAACGTGACCGGCGCCGAAACGGCCGATGATGCGGTGGGTGATCGTGTTTCCGTATTTGGGCACGCGAATCAAGTTCTTGCGAGCGTCCTCGACGCCCTTCTGGATCGCCAGCGGCACCTCGCGGGCCTTGCCGTAACCGATCCCGACCACGCCCTCCTCGTCGCCGACGGCGACGAGCGCGGTGAAGGAGAAGCGACGGCCGCCCTTGACCACCTTGGCGACGCGGTTGATCTCGATCACCCGCTCCTGCAGGTCCAGCCCGCGGGGACTGACGGTTTCCACGTTCTGTGCGTTCATGCCCTTCATAAGAAGCGGCCCACCGTAGCGAAACTACGGTCTCTAGAAGGCCAGACCCCCCTCTCGCGCGCCCTCGGCCAGCGCCTTGACGCGACCGTGGTACTGGTAGCCGCCGCGATCGAAGACACAGCCCTCGACGCCGGCGCTCTTCGCCCGCTCGGCCAGCAGTTCGCCCGCCTTCTTCGCCTGCTCGGAGGCGGAGAGCTTCCGCAGCTCCGGCTCGATCCAGTTGACGGCGGCCAGGGTGTGGCCTTTGGTGTCGTCGATGAGCTGGGCGAAGACACCCTTGTTCGAGCGGTGCACGGACAGCCGCGGCCGCTCTGCCGTGCCTTTGACGCGGGCGCGAACCCGGCGGCGCCGTTTGAGCCGGCGCTGGCGCTTGGTGAGAACGGTCATGCCCTCTTGCCTACCTTCCGCAGAACCTGCTCGTCCTTGTAGCGGATGCCCTTGCCCTTGTAGGGCTCCGGCGGCCGGCGCTTGCGGATATCCGCCGCGACCTGTCCGACGAGCTGCTTGTCGATGCCTTTGACGATCACTTCGGTCGGCTGTGGGACTTCAAAGTCGATCCCCTCTGGCGCGTCGATCGCAACGGGATGCGAGAAGCCGAGCGCGAGCTCGAGTTTTTTCCCTTTCAGAGCGGCGCGGTAGCCGACGCCCTGAATCTCGAGCCGCTTTTCGAAGCCGTTGGTGACGCCCTCGACCATGTTCGCGATCAAGCTGCGAGTGAGGCCGTGCAGAGCCCGGTGCTCGCCGCGATCGGTGGGTCGGGCGACGGTGAGGACGCCATCGCCCTGCTCGACGGTCATGTCGGGCGAGAAGACCTGGCGCAGCTCCCCTTTCGGGCCCTTGATCGCGATGTTGCCAGGGGCGATCTCGACCGTGACGGCGTCGGGAACGGGGACGGGCTTTCTTCCGATTCGGCTCATCTAGATCTCACTCACCAGACGTAGGCGACAACCTCGCCGCCGACTCCCTTGGCGCGCGCTTCGTGGCCGGTCATGACCCCGGCGGAGGTGCTGACGATCGCGGTGCCGGTGCCACCGTGGACGCGCGGGACGTTTTTGTGGTCGACGTAGCGGCGCCGGCCCGGGCGCGAGACCCGTTCGATCCCGAGGATCACCGGCTGGCGCTCCTCGGTGTACTTGAGCTCGACGTTGATCAGCTCGCCGACAGTCGCCGGCTTGCGGCTGAAGTCCTTGATGTAGCCCTGCTCCTTGAGGATCCGGGATATCTCCAGCTTGAGGCCGGAGAAGGGGATCTCCACCTCGTCGTGCCCAGCGCGGATCGCGTTGCGGATCCGGGTCAGGTAATCGGCGATCGGGTCGGTGTGCATGCTTCGTCCTACCAGCTCGACTTGGTCATTCCGGGGATGTAGCCCTCGTGGGCGGCCTCGCGCAGGCAGATCCGGCAGAGGCCGAATTTGCGGAAGTAAGCGCGGGGGCGCCCGCACCGACGGCAGCGGTTGTAGCTGCGCGTCTTGAACTTGGGCTTACGCGCCTGCTTGACCTTCATTGAAGTCTTAGCCATTGTCCGTACTCTCCTCGGCCGTCTCGCCGGCCTCTTCGTCTCCGCCTTCGGCGGCACCTTCGTCCTCGCCTTCCGGCTTGGCGTAGGCCTCCGGGTTCTCCTCTTTCAGCTGCTCGAGGGCCGCCTGCTCGACTTCAGCTTTCTGGCGGGCCTCCTCTTTGCGCTGCTCCTCTTCGGCTTCCTTTTCTTTGGCTTCGCGCTCGGCCTGACCGGGACGGCCCTCCTGGGCGAACGGCATCCCCAGCCCGAGCAGAAGCTCGAAAGCCTCGAGGTCAGTTTTAGCGGAAGTCGTGATCGTCACGTCCAGCCCCCGCACGACGTCGATCGAGTCGTAGTCGATTTCGGGGAAGATCAGCTGCTCTTTGACGCCCATCGAGTAGTTGCCACGGCCGTCGAAGGAACGTGGGTTGAGACCGCGGAAGTCGCGGATGCGCGGCACCGCGATCGAGATCAGCCGGTCGAGGAACTCCCACATCCGGGCCCGCCGGAGCGTCACCGAGACGCCGACCGGCATCCCCTCGCGCAGCTTGAACGAAGCCACCGACTTGCGGGCACGGCGCGTGTTCGGATACTGGCCGGCGATCGTCGCCAGCTGTTCCTGAGCCAGTTCGAAGGCCCGTTTGTCCTGTTTCTCGGTGCCGAGGCCCATGTTGAGGGTGATCTTCTCCAGGCGCGGAGCCTCCATCGGCGTCGAGTAGCCGAATTTCTGCGTCAGCGCCGGCAGCACGTCCTGCTCGTAGCGCTCGCGCAGGCGCGGCGGCGGCGCTGCCTGCGAAGTCTCTGCCACGGTCGCCTCCATCAGCCGATCTCCGGTCCGGTCCGCTTCGCGAAGCGGACCCGCTTGCCGCCTTTG
The DNA here is from genome assembly GCA_051961955.1 of Solirubrobacterales bacterium. Taxonomy (GTDB): domain Bacteria; phylum Actinomycetota; class Thermoleophilia; order Solirubrobacterales; family 70-9; genus VAYN01. The sequence goes on along the minus strand of JBQCCT010000024.1, from coordinate 6,983 downwards.
TCGCGGCGGACGCCGACCCGGGTCGGTTTGTTGTCTTTGGGGTCGAGCAGCATCACGTTGGAGACGTCGATCGGGCCCTCCTTCTCAACGATGCCCCCGGCCTGTGGGTTTTTCAGGTCGGTTTCCGAGCGCGGCCGTTCGTGGCGCTTGATCATGTTCAAGCCCTCGACATAGACGCGGCGCTTTTTCGGATCGGTGCGGACGACGCGGCCCGTCTTGCCGGCGTCCTTGCCGCTGATGAGGACGACCTGGTCGTCGGTGCGGATGCGCATCGACTTCATCAGAGGACCTCCGGCGCCAGCGAGATGATTTTCATGAAATTGCGGTCACGCAGTTCGCGGGCCACGGGGCCGAAGATGCGAGTCCCGCGTGGGTTGTTGTTGGCCGGGTCGATCAGCACCGCGGCGTTCTCGTCGAAGGAGATGTAGGTGCCGTCGGGGCGGCTCAGCGGCTTGCGAGTGCGCACCACCACCGCCTGCACGACCTCGCCCTTGCGGACGCCGCCCTGCGGGCTCGCCGATTTCACCGTCGCCGTGATCACGTCGCCGACGCTGGCGTAGCGACGATGAGATCCGCCTTTGACGCGGATGCAGAGGATCTCCCGCGCGCCCGAGTTGTCGGCGACCTTGAGCCTGGACTCCTGCTGGATCATGCGGTGCCTCCTTCCGGCGCAGTGCGACTCAGCCGAGCGAAAACCAAGCCGGGCGAGGACGCAGGGAGCATGGCGCACTTGAAAAGTGCGCGAGCGACTGAGGACGAAGATCCGGCGCAGGTTTGCAGCCGGCTGAGACGTGCTGGGCTGGGAGAAGTCACCGCACTACCTCGCCTTCTCCACCACGTCGACCAGGCGCCAGCGCTTGGTCTTCGATAGCGGCCGGGTCTCGATCACGCGGACCACATCACCCTCGCCGGCCTCGTTGCGCTCGTCGTGGGCGTGCAGCTTGGTCGAGCTGCGAACGATCTTCTCGTAGGTGCGGTGACGGCGGGCGATGTCGATGCGGACGGTGATCGATTTGTCGCCTTTGCTGGAGACGACAATCCCCTGGCGCACCTTCGCCGCGTTGGACTCGCGCTCGGCCGCCGGGGTGCCGGTGCCGGGCGTGTGCGCAGTCTTTGCCGCGGCACGCTGTTTGCGCCGCAGCGTCGCCTTCCGCTTGCGCGCCTCGGCCCGCTGTGCCTTGCGCTCCTCCGGATCGGAGGACCCGGCTTTGCGCGGCTGCCGGCGCGATTTTTGCAGTCGGCGGCGCTCCTTCCAGGGAAGCTCATCCTCAGGATTCGGCTCAGCAGCAGGCGCCTCGTCGGCAGCCTCCTCCGCTGGAGCCTCTTCGTCGGCAGCCTCGGCGGCCGGACCCTCAGCCTCAGGCGCCTCGTCCTGGGGGCTTTCGTCCTGTGGCTCTTGCTCAGTGCTCTCGTCTTTTTTGGTCTCGTCGTCGCTCATATCCGTCGGGTCTCTTTCTCCACATCGATGCCGCGGGCCTTGGCCACGGTCAAAAGCCTTGCGATGTCTTTCCGGGCCTGGCCCAGCCGAGCCGTGTTCTCCAGCTCGCCGGTCGCGTGGCGGAAGCGCAGGTTGAAGGCCTCTTGCCTGGCGTCGATCAGCTTCGCCACCAGCTCGTCGTCTTTGAGGTTGTGGACCTCGGCGGCCTTCATCAGTCGCCCGCCCCCTCGCGCATGACGAATTTGGTTTTGACCGGAAGCTTGTGACCGGCGAGGCGCAGCGCTTCGCGCGCCAGCTCCTCGGGGACGCCCGCCAGCTCGAACATAACCTTGCCCGGCTTGACGACGGCGACCCAGCCCTCGGGGTTGCCCTTACCGGAGCCCATCCGCGTCTCGGCGGGCTTTTTCGTGTAGGGCTTGTCCGGGAAGACGTTGATCCAGACCTTGCCGCCACGTTTGATCTTGCGGGTCATCGCGACACGGGCGGCCTCGACCTGGCGGTTGGTGATCCAGCCGCGCTCGAGCGCCTTGATCCCGTACTCGCCGAAGGCGACGGTACTGCCGCCCTTGGTGTTGCCGCGCATGCGGCCGCGGAACTGTTTGCGGTGTTTGACCCGCTTCGGCATCAACATCAGCGACCACCTCCACGCTGACCGCCGCGACCGCCGCCACCGGGCCCACGTCCGCCGCCGCCACGCCCACCGCGATCTCCACCCGGGCCGCGACCGCCACGGTCACCGCCGGGTCCACGGCCACGTCCGCCGCGGTCGCGATCGTCGCGGCGACCGCCACCGCGGTTGGCCTGCGACTGGCCGTCGCCATCGCCGGAGATGAGATCGGAGCGGAAGCCCTCCGGCATCACCTCGCCCTTGTTGATCCAGCATTTGACGCCGATCCGGCCGGTCGTGGTGCGAGCCTCGAAGAAGCCGTAGTCGATGTCGGCGCGGAGGGTGTGCAGCGGCACGCGGCCATCGGAATAGTGTTCGGTCCGCGCCATCTCAGCGCCGCCGAGACGGCCGGAGACCTGCACCTTGACGCCCTTGGCGCCGGAGCGCATCGCCGAGGTAAGCGCGCGTTTCATCGCCCGCCGGAAGGCGACGCGGTTCTGCAGCTGCTCGGCGATCGACTGGGCGACCAGCTTGGCGTCGAGCTCGGGGCGCTTGACCTCGCGGATGTTGACTTTCACCGGGCTGCCGGTGAGCTTGTGCAGCTCCTTGCGCAGGGCGTCGACTTCGCTGCCGGACTTGCCGATGACGATGCCAGGGCGCGCCGTGTGGATGTCGACGGCGACCTCACCGCGGCGCTCGATCGTGATGTTCGAGAGCCCCGCGTGCGAGAGCTTGTTGACGATGTGATCGCGGATCGCCAGGTCTTCCTGGAGGACGTCGGCGAAGTTTTTGTCCTCATACCAGTTCGACTTCCAATCGTGGATGTAGCCGACGCGGAAACCCTCGGGGTGGATCTTCTGTCCCATCAGATGCCCGCCTTTCCGGCCCAGTGCGCCTGGGGGCGCGACTGGCCGAGCAGATCAAGGACGCAGGGCGAAGCCTTTGGTGGTGCCAAAGGCGAGCCCGAGGACGCAGAGATGCGAAGCGCCAGGCGCGTCATCCAGGTGTGCTGGGTTGGGAAGGCGGGCATCTCAGTCCTCCACCGGGGTCAGAGCCACACGGATGTGGCTGGTTCGCTTGTTGATCGGGGTGGCGCGGCCCATCGCTCGCGGGCGGAAGCGGCGCAGGGTCGGCCCCTCGTCGACGGTGATCGTGGCGATGCGCATCTCGTCACCGACGAGGTCGTGGTTGTTTTCCGCGTTGGCCGCCGCGGAGTTGATCAGCTTGTGGATCGGGTGCGCGGCGCCGCGGGGCGAGAACTGCAGCAGCGCCCGGGCGCTTTCGATGTGCATGCCGCGCACCTGGTCGGCGATCAGCCGCGCCTTGCGCGGCGCGATCCGCACGTAGCGGGCGCTGGCGTTGACGACCGGCGGCGCCGCCGATTTTCTCGCTTTTGCAGCAGCTTTTTTCGCCGGCTCTTTTTTTGCTTTCGCAGCCCGGCTGTCTTTATCTTTGCCGTCGGCTTTTTTCTCTTTGCCTTTGGCCTCGGCTTTGCCTTTGCCTTTCGCCTCTTTTTTCGGCGCGGCTTTTTTCGCCTCTTTTTTGGCAGCCGGTTTTTTGGCGTCTTTGGCTTTGGCGTCTTTTGCGCCTTTGCCTTTGGCCTCTTTTTTCGCGGCTTTTTTCGCCGGCGCTTTTTTGTCTTTTTTCTCGTCAGCCATCGTCAGTCCTTACCGCCGCCGTGGGAGCGGAAGGTCCGGGTCGGCGCGAACTCGCCGAGCTTGTGACCGACCATCGACTCCGAGATGAAGACGGGAACGTGCTTCTTGCCGTCGTGGACGGCGATCGTGTGACCGACCATCTCCGGGAAGATCGTCGAGGTCCGCGACCAGGTTTTCAGCATCTGTTTTTTGTTGGCCTCGTTCAGCGCCGCGATCCGCGCCATCAGGCGCTCCTCGACCCACGGGCCCTTTTTCGTCGAACGTCCCATCGCTTAACGGCCCTTCTTCTTGCCGCGGCGACGGCCGCGGACGATGTAGCGGTCGGATTGCTTGCCCTTCTTGCGGGTCCGGTAACCGAGGGTCGGTTTGCCCCACGGGGTTACCGGGTGGCCGCCCGGGGTGTGGTGCGCCTCGCCGCCGCCGTGCGGGTGGTCGACGGGGTTCATCGCGACGCCGCGCGTGTGCGGGCGCTTGCCCTTGTGGCGACTGCGGCCGGCCTTGCCGACCTTCAAGTTCTGGTGCTCGGCGTTGGAGAGGACGCCGACGGTGGCGCGGCAGTTGGCGCGGACCATCCGCATCTCCGAGGAGGGCAGGCGCAGGGTGACCATCTCCCCCTCCTTTGCGACCAGCTGGATCGAGGTGCCGGCGGAGCGGCCGAGCTTGCCGCCCTGGCCGGGGATCAGCTCGACGTTGTGGACGATGGTGCCGGTCGGCATCTGGCCGAGCTCCATCGCGTGCCCGGGTTTGATGTCGGCCTCCGGTCCCGATTTGACGACGTCGCCGACCGCCAGCTGCGACGGGGCGAGGATGTAGTCCTTGTAGCCGTCGGCGTAGTGGAGCAGGGCGATGTAGCAGGTGCGGTTGGGGTCGTACTCGATCGAGGCGACCTTCGCGGGCACGCCGTCCTTGAGCCGCTTGAAGTCGATCTTGCGGTAGCGCCGCTTGGCGCCGCCACCGCGGTGGCGGGCGGTGACGCGGCCGTTGACATTGCGGCCGCCGGACTTTTTCAGCCCCTCGGTCAGCTTCCGCTCCGGCTCGGACGCGGTCAGCTGCTCGCGCAGCGGGTAGGTCGCGAAGCGGCGGCCGGGGCTGGTCGGTTTCGTTTTGCGGTTAGCCATCTTCAGATCTCCTAGGCGGTCTCGGCGCCCTCGAACAGCTCGATCCGTTCGCCCGGGGCAAGCTGGACGATTGCCTTCTTCCAGGCGCGGGTGCGGCCTTTGGTCAGCCCGCGGCGCTTCGGCTTCGAGCGCACTTTCGCGGTCCGCACCTCGGCCACGTTGACCCCAAAGACCTCTTCGACCGCCTGCGCGATCTGGGTCTTGTGGGCGCCGTCGTGGACCCGGAACGTGTACTTGCCCTCGGCGATCAGGGCGTAGCTCTTCTCCGAGATCACCGGCCGGATCAGGATCGTGCGGGCGTCCATCAGGCCAGCCTCTCCTTCAGCGTCGCCAGCGCGGTTTCGGAGAGGACGATCGCGGCGGCGCCGATCACATCGGCGACGCCGGCGGCGCCCACCTCGAGCACCTGGGTGCGAGGTAGGTTGCGGAAGCTCTTCATCGCGGCCACCTCCTCGGCAGTGACGATCACCAGCAGCGGGTTCCGCGCCCCCCATTTCTCCAGCGCCTGCGCGGCGGACTTGGTCGAGGGGGTCTCGAAGGCGCCGGCGTCGAGGACGGCAACCGAGCCGCGCTCGGCGTGAACCGAGAGGGCGGAGCGCATCGCCCGACGGCGGGCTTTGCGGTTGACCTTGACCGTGTACTTGCGCGGCTTCGGGCCGAAGGCGACACCACCTCCGAAGCGGTTGGGGACGCCGAGCGTGCCGGCGCGGGCGCGGCCGGTGCCCTTCTGGCGCCAGGCCTTGGCGGTGGTGAAGGCGACCTCACCGCGGGTCAGGGTCGAGGCGGTGCCGCGGCGGCGCGAGTTGAGATCGGCGCGCGCGGCCTCGTGCACCAGTGACTGGTGAAACGGCTCGGCGAAGAGCTCTTTCGGCAGATCCGCTTTGGTCGTCTTGCCGAGCACGGTGGCTTTAGACATCGGTCCTCACCTCGACGATCGCGTTGCGGGAGCCCGGCACCGAGCCCTTGATCAAGAGCAGGTTGCGGTCGGCATCCACGTCGGCAACTTCCAGACCCTTCTGGGTGATGCGCTTGTTGCCCATCTGGCCCGGCCCCCGCATGCCTTTGAAGACGCGGCCGGGGAAGGCGCTGGCGCCGATCGAGCCCGGAGCGCGGACGTTGTGGGAGCCGTGGCTGACGGGGCCGCGGCTGAAGTTGTGGCGCTTGATCCCGCCCTGGAAGCCCTTGCCGATCGAGATCCCGGCGACCTTTACCTTCTGGCCGGCCTCGAAGCCGGCGACAGTGACGTCGTCGCCCACCTTCGGGCCCTCCTCAGCGCCGAGGTCCTCGTCGCGGAACTCGACCAGGTGGCGCATCGGCGCCGCGCCGGCCTTCTTCAGGTGGCCTTCCTCGGCTTTGCTGAGCTTGCCCTGCTTGACCTCACCGAAGGCGAGCTGCACGGCCCGGTAGCCGTCGCGCTCAGCGTCGCGGACCGCAGTCACCTTGCAGGGACCGGCTTCGATCACGGTCACTGGCACGACGGTTCCGTCCTCTTTGAAGACCTGCGTCATGCCGAGCTTCTTGCCGAGAATCGCCGCCATCGCTCCAGTTACAGCTTGATCTCGATGTCGACGCCGGCCGGCAGCGAGTCGAGGCGCTGCAGCGAATCAACGGTTTTCGGGGACGGCTGGAGGATGTCGATCAGCCGCTTGTGGGTGCGGATCTCGAAGTGCTCGCGCGAGTCCTTGTCCTTGAACGGGGAGCGGATCACGCAGTAGACGTTCTTCTCGGTCGGCAGCGGCACCGGACCGGAGACCGTGGCGCCGGTGCGCTCGGCGGTCTCGACGATCTCGCGGGCAGCCCGATCTATGGCGTCGTGGTCGTACGCCTTGAGTCGAATTCGAATTTTTTGTGCCGCGATGGTTGCCACTTTGCTGCTGTCTCTTGTCTTTCTCTCTTCGCTTTACCGCGCAAAGAGGGCGGGGCCCCATTTGGTGGGGCGCCGCCCCGGTCGTATGTCCTTGCAGTTGTCATCCCCACCCGTGGGCGGGGCTGGGGCGGGTGGAGGCCCGCCCCGGGGAGCGCTACTCGGTGATCTCCGAGACGACCCCCGAGCCGACGGTGCGGCCACCCTCGCGGATGGCGAACCGCAGACCCTGGTCCATGGCGATCGGCTGGATCAGCTCGATCGTCATCTCGACGTTGTCACCCGGCATCACCATCTC
>JBQCCT010000023.1:0-5730 GCA_051961955.1 Solirubrobacterales bacterium | reverse complement strand
CCAAAACACTCAAGCGAGCGAAGCGAGCGTTTTGGGAGGGACACCCGACCCCTACCCACCCTCCAAAGTCGCCAGCGCGGCGCTCACCACGTGCTCCTCGTGGGGGATCGCGGCCTGCTCCAGGCGTTTCGAGTAGGGCATGTGGACGTCGGCGCCGGTGACGCGCTGGATCGGGGCGTCGAGGTAGTCGAAGGCCTGCTCGGTTATGAGAGTCGCGAGGTTGGCGCCGACGCCGCCGTGGGGCCAGCCCTCCTCGACGATCACCGCCCGGTTCGTCTTGCGCACCGAGGCGAGGATCGTGTCGAGGTCGAGCGGGCGCAGCGTGCGCGGGTCGATCACCTCGGCCTCGATCCCGTGCTCGCTCGCCAGCGTCGCAGCCGCCGCCTCCGCCACCTGCGCCATCTTCAGCACGCCGACGACCGTCACGTCGCCGCCCTCGCGCCGCACCGCCGCCTCGCCGAAGCGCAGCGGCACCTCGTCGGGGTCGCGGTCGGGCACCTCGCCGCGCCCGCCGTAGAGGCTCTCGTGCTCGATGAAGATCACCGGGTTGGGGTCGCGGATCGCCGCCTTCAGCAGCGCCTTGCCGTCGGCCGGCGTCGAGGGGCAGGCGACCAGCAGCCCCGGCACCTGCAAGAAGAGCGCCTCGAAGCTGTGGGAGTGGGTGGGCCCGAGCTGGTGGCCGCCACCACCCGGCATCCGGATCACCATCGGTACCTGCGCCTGGCCGTTGAACATGTAGGGGATCGCGGCGGCGTGGTTGACGATCTGGTCCAGCGCCAGCAGGCTGAAGTTGACCGTCATCAGCTCGACCACCGGCCGCAGCCCGTTCATCGCCGCGCCGATCCCGGTGCCGACGATCGTGTTCTCGGAGATCGGCGTGTCGCGCACCCGCCGCTCGCCGAACTCCTCCAGCAGCCCTTCGGTCACCTTGAAGGCGCCCTGGAAGACGGCCACGTCCTCGCCCATCACGAAGACCGCCTCGTCGCGCCGCATCTCCTCCGCCATCGCGTCGCGCAGCGCTTCCCGCATCCGCAGCTCCGCCATCAGTCGCCGCCCTCCGGTCGCACTTGCTCGCGCTCGTCGGCGACCCGCGGCTCGACCCCCTCTTGCGCATCGCCGTGAGTCGCCGGGTTTGGGCGCTCGCCGGTCGGCTGCTCCGCGTAGGCGGCGCCGGCCTCGGCCAGCTCCCGCGCCGCCGCCGGAATCTCGTCTTCGCGCTCGCCCCGATGCGGCTCCGGGCTGCGCTCGTCGACCGCATACCAGCCGCCCGCCTCGGTGCGGGCGTAGAGGCTTTCGTACATCGTCGCCAGCGGCGGCTCCGGCGAGGCTTCGGCGAACTCGACCGCGGCTTCGACCTCCTTGTCCGCCGCCTCGCGCGCCTGCCCCACCTCGCGCTCGCCCAAGACGCCGGCCTCGACGCAGCGCCGGGCGAAGGTCTCGATCGGGTCTTTCTCGCGCCACTCCTCGACCTCCTCGCGCTCGCGATAGACCTCCGGGTCGGCGGCGGAGTGGCCGCGGTAGCGGTAGGTGAAGGCCTCGAGCAGCGTCGGGCGCTGCTCCTCGCGCGCCTGGCGGATCCCCTCGGCGACGCCCTCGCGCACCGCCATCACGTCCATACCGTCGACCCGCGTGCCGGGGATCCCGTAGCCCTCGGCCTTCTTCGAGAGGTCGGTCTGGGCCGAGTGGCGCTCGACCGCCGTCCCCATCCCGTAGAGGTTGTTCTCGACCAGGAAGAAGAGCGGCAGCTTCCACAGCGCCGCCAGGTTCATCGTCTCGCCGAAGTTGCCGGTGTTGGAGGCGCCGTCGCCGAACATGCAGACGGTGACCGCGTCTTCGCCTTTGTATTGGGAGGCGAGGGCGAGGCCGGCGGCGATCGGCAGGTTGCCGCCGACGATCCCGTAGCCGCCCATGAACCGTTTCTCGGCGTCGAAGATGTGCATCGAGCCGCCGCGGCCGCCGCTGGTGCCGTCGACGCGGCCGAAGAGCTCGGCCATCACCCGGCCCGGCTCCGTGCCGCGGGCGATCGCGTGCCCGTGGGTGCGGTAGGTGCCGATCAGCAGGTCTTCCTCGCGCATCACCGAGGTGGTGCCGACGATCGTCGCCTCCTCGCCGATCGCCAGGTGCAGGAAGCCGCCGGCCCGCGCTCGCTGGTACTGCCGCCCCGCCTCCTCCTCGAAGCGGCGGATCAGCGCCATCCGGGCGAGCAGCTGGTAACAGGTGGCGGCGTCAGGCAAATCTGCCATCGAGCTCACCTTAGCTAGGCGCGGGCCGCCGCCTCTACTGCTTCCTCCAAGCGCTCGTCGCCCCAGAAGACCTCGTCGCCGACGACGACTGCGGGGACGCCTTCGACGCCGAGGTCGCCGGCGCGGTCGGTCGCCTCCCGCAGCGCGCTCTTGACGACGTCGGTTTCGACCGCTTTCAGCAGCGCCCGCGGGTGCAGCTCGCAGGCGGCGCCGGCGATCGCCACGTTGTCGGCGTCGGTGAGGTCGCGGCCGGCGGCGAAGGCCTGGCGGAAGGCGGCAAGGGAGAAGGAGACGGTGCGCCCGGTCTGCTTGGCGAAGGTGGCCGCACGCATCGCGACCAGGGTGTTGCCCGGCCACGGCTGCGGCCAGGCGAGCGGCGGCAGCCCGTACTCGCCGGCGCGCCGCTCGATCTCTGCGATCCCCTCGGCCCGCGCCGGCGTCTCCGCCCACGACCCGCGCTCGAAGCGCCGGAACAACCCCCCGAGCAGGATCGGCTGCCACTCCGGCTGCTCCAGCCCCGCTTCGGTGAACAACCCGCTGATCCGCTCGGCGGACAGGTAGGCGTAGGGAGATCCGAGGTCGTAGTAGAAGGTCGCGCGGCTCACGCTAGGCGTGAATTGCCCAGCCGTCGACGGCGCGCGCCGCGTCGAGGATCGCCTCCGACACCGTCGGGTGCGGGTGGACGATGCGGGCCAGCTCCTGGTAGCCGCCCTCGAGCGCCATCGTCGCCACCAGCTCGGCGATCATGTCGCAGGCGCGGTTGCCGACCGCGTGGGCGCCGAGGATCTCGCCGTATTTGGTCTCGACCACGAGCTTGACCATCCCGTCTTTGTCGTCGTAGACAGTGCCCGCCCCCTCGCCGGAGATTTTCTGCTTGCCGACCTTGATCTCGTGGCCGGCCTCCTTGGCCTGCGCCTCGGTGAGGCCGACGCTGGCGACCTGCGGATGGCAGAAGGTGGCGCCGGCGACCAGGCCCTGGTCGACCGGGTGCGTCTCGACCCCGGCCGCCGTCTCGACCGCGACCACGCCCTCCTCGGAGGCCTTGTGGGCGAGCGCCTTGGCGTTGACCAGGTCGCCGATCGCGAAGACCTTCGGATTGGTGGTGCGCTGGAGCTCGTCGACTTTGATTTTGCCGTTCTCCTCCAGCTCGACCCCGGCTTCCTGCAGCCCCAGCCCCTCGACGTCGGGGCCGCGGCCACCGGCGATGCAGAGGTACTCCACCTCGGCCGAGTTGTCGCCGTAGGTGAACTTGACCGAGCCCTCGCCGGCTTCGACGTTCTGTACAGGCGTCCCGGTCGAGATCTCGATCCCCTCGCGCTTGAAGACCCGTTCGACGACTTTGGCCATGTCGCGGTCCTCGGCCGGGAGGATCTGGTCGAGCATCTCGATCAGGATCACCTCGGTTCCGAAGCGCGCGTAGGCGGAGGCGAGCTCGGCGCCTGACGCGCCGGCGCCGACGACGGCAATCTTGCCGGGCCGCTCGGAGAGCGACCAGGCGCCCCAGGTATCGAGGACGCGGTCGCCGAACTCGACGCCGGGGATCGCCAGCGCCACCGAGCCGGTGGCGAGCGTCACCGCTTTCGCCTCGTAGACCTCGTCGCCGACCTTGACGTTGCCCTCGGCGGTCAGCGAGCCGTCGCCCTCGATGAACTCGATCTTGTTTTTCTTCCACAGCCCTTCGACGCCACCCGAGAGCGTCGCCGAGACGTCGGCGCGCCGCTTCTGCAGCGCCTCCCAGTCGAGCGTGGCGCCCTCAACGACGACGCCGAGCTCGGCGCTCGACTGCGCCTCGTGGAAGATCTCGGCCGTGCGCAGCACCGTCTTCGCCGGGATGCAGGCGTAGTTGAGGCAGCGGCCGCCGGCTTTGTCGCGCTCGACCACCGCGGTCTTCTGGCCAAGCTGGGCGGCGCGGATGGCGGCGACGTAGCCGCCGGGCCCCCCGCCGATGACGATCTGGTCGAAGGATTCGGCCATGCGTGCGCAGCCTATAGAAGGCGAGGAGCGGGCATTTCCCCGCGACTACCCCTTCTTCTGGCCGGGAACCCGGCCGGCCAGGCGCCCCAGCGGCCCGACCGCCCCTTGCAGCGTCTCGACGCTGGAGTTGAGCCCGTCGATGCCGGTGAGGATCCGCTCCATCAGCTCGTTGAGCTGGGTTAGGCCACTGTCGAGGCTGGTCAAGCCCTTGTCGATCTGGCCGATGCCGTCCTCCAGCCGGCCCATCGTCTCCGGCAGTTGCGCCAGGTGGCGCTGCACCTCGACCAGCACCGGCATCGCCTCCTCGATCGCCGCCATCCGCTTGTCCATCGGGCCGAGGACTTCGGTGCTCTTGCTGACGCGACCCATCTCCTCGCTCATCCCCGGCAGCGCACCGGTGTCGCCGGCGACCCGCTCCAGCGCCTCGGCGACCCGCTCCAGCATCGCCGTGTGCTCCCTCATCGCCTGCGTGTTCTCGGCGATCTCCGGCAGCCGCCGCAGCGCCGCGGCCGCGTCCGCCGGGAAGCCGGTGACGCCGCCGATCGACGGCAACTTCGGCGCCATCCCCGTTATTCCCGCGGCCGGGTCGGCATCTGGATTCGCGCCATCGCCTTGACCATGAAGTAGAAGAAGGTACCGGCACCGGCGAGCAGAGCGATCGTGCCGATGAACTGGGGGACGGTTGAAGCGCCGGCGATGAGGCCGAAGAAAGCGCTGAAGAGGAGAAAGACGAGGATCAGCTGGAAGCCGAGCACGGCCCAGTAGCGGGCGCGCCACATTCCCCAGGCCATCACTCCCATGATCAGCGCCGGCGCCGCCACCTGGGCGAATTTCGGGACCTCGCCGTTGACCTTCACCCCGGCCAGGTAACCGCCGACGATCGAGAGCGCGATCAAAGCGGAGACGATGGCGCCGACGGTGACCACGGTCGGCCGCTCGCCCTCGGCCAGCGGCTCCAGCTTCTCGCGCGCCTCCTGGTTGCGCTGCTCGGCTTTGGCGTAGCCGCGCGTCATCGCGTCGGCGCCGCGCTGCTTGCGCTTGACCGGCCGCTCAGCCACCGGGAGCCACGCCCTTCTCGCGGGTGGCGAAGGCCTGCCGCAGTGCCGTCGCCGCGGCGGCGGGATGGGCCGCGTCGCGGATCGCCCGCACCGCGCAGAGTCGCTCCGCCCCTGCCTCGACCACCTGCTCGGCGTTGGAGGGGTCGATGCCGCCGATCGCGAAGAACGGGTGCGGGGCGTGCTGCGCCGCGTGCGCGATCAGCTCCAGCCCGACCGCGGGCCGCCCCTCCTTCGTCGGCGTCTCCCAGATCGGACCGACGGATATGTAGTCCACGGGACGTTGGCCGCTGGCGGCGAGCTGCTCCTCGGAGTGGGTCGAGAGGCCGATGATCGCGTCGGGCCCGAGCAGCTCCCGCGCCTGCTCGGCGCTGACGTCGTCCTGGCCGACGTGGACCCCGTCGGCGTGGCAGGCGCGCGCCAGCTCCGGGGCGTCGGTGAGGCTGCAGAGGGCGCGG
>JBQCCT010000022.1:0-2953 GCA_051961955.1 Solirubrobacterales bacterium | reverse complement strand
GATCGGAGTGGGGGAGATATGCGTCTTCGAGCAGCGCCAGCGCAGCCTCGCTCCGCTCGGGAGCCGCGTCCCCTGACCGTGGTCGGCCTCGGTTACGACAGTCACCGCTTCGCCCCCGGCCGCCGCCTTGTCCTCGGCGGGGTTGAGATCCCGCACGACCAGGGTCTCGAAGGCCACTCCGACGCCGACGTCCTCACCCACGCTGTGATCGATGCTCTGCTCGGTGCCAACGGCGGCGGCGACATCGGCACGATGTTTCCCGACAACGACCCCGACTACAAGGACGCCGACTCGATCGATCTCCTCCGCACCGTCGTCGGCACCATCGCCGGCCCAATCGTCAACATCGACGCGACGCTGATCTGTGAGCAGCCCCGCCTCGGCCCCTACAAGGTGGAGATGGAGCGGACACTCGCCGACGCCACCTCGGCTCGGGTCAGCGTCAAGGCGACCAGCAATGAGGGCATGGGCTGGATCGGACGCGGCGAGGGCATCGCCTGCATCGCGGTGGCAAGCGTCGAGAGCGAATAGTCTTCCGGCTGGGCATGGCGAACTCACGCGTGAACCTGTCGGGCCTGGCTGGCTCGGTCTCCGACTCGATCTTCGAGGCGAAGGTGCTGCACGAAGCCGGGATCCTGGCGCCAATGCGCCCTGACAAGGCGCTGAAGATCGGCGGCACCTTCCTGCGCTGGGGTGCCTCGCCGGCGACCGGGGTCACCACCGCCGCGATCCACCATCCCCACGAGTTGGCGATCGTCGACGAACGCGGCGCCCTCAGCTGGGAGCGGCTCCATCTCCGCTCCAACGCGCTCGCCCACTCGCTGGCGGCGATGGGGATCGGACCCGGCGACGGAGTCGGGGTGATGTGCCGCAACCACCGCGGCTTCATCGAAGCCACCCTCGCCGCCGCCAAGCTCGGCGCCAGCGCGCTCTACCTAAACACCATGTTCGCCGGCCCCCAGTTGGCCGAGGTGACCAAGCGCGAGGGGCCGAAGGCGCTGATCTACGACGAGGAGTTCGGCGACCTTCTCTCCGGCGTCGACCAGTCGGTCCAGCGGATCGTCGCCTGGTGCGACGGCGAAGTCGAGGGCACGACGCTCGACAGCCTGGTCGAGGGTGGCGACGAGTCCAACCACAAGCCGCCTCCGGACAAACCCCGCTTCGTGATCCTCACCTCGGGCACCACCGGTACCCCGAAGGGTGCCCAGCGCTCCAGCCCCGACGGCCTTTTGGCGCTTGCCTCGCTGATCGACAAGATCCCCTTCCGTCGGGGGATGACGATGATCATCGCGGCCCCTCTCTTCCACTCCTGGGGCTTTTTCCACTTCGTGATGAGCCTGCCGACCGCCTCGACGATGGTGCTGCGGCGCCGCTTCGACCCGGAGGGGACGCTGCAGGCGGTTGAAGAAAGCCGCGCCGACGTGCTGGCGGCGGTGCCGGTGATGGTCCAGCGCATCCTTACCTTGCCCGAGGAGACGCTCGATAAGTACAGCCTGCCTTCATTGAAGATCACCTCGCTCTCGGGCTCGGCGCTGCCGGGCGAGCTGGCGATCGAGTGGATGGACCGCTTCGGCGACAACGTCTACAACCTCTACGGGTCGACTGAGGTCGCTTACGCCACCGTCGCTACGCCCGAGGACTTGCGCGCGGCGCCCGGCACCGCCGGCAAGCCACCGCGCGGGACCAAGATCTGCCTCTACGACGAGCACGGCAAAGAGGTTCCGCAGGGCGATGTCGGCCGCATCTTCGTCGGCAACGAAATGGCCTTTGAGGGCTACACCGGCGGCGGCGGCAAGGAGGTCATCGACGGCCTCTACTCCAGCGGCGACGTCGGCCACATCGACGCCGACGGGCGCCTCTTCATCGACGGTCGCGACGACGATATGATCGTCTCCGGCGGCGAGAACGTCTTCCCGCGCGAGGTCGAGGACCTGCTCGCCGACCACGAGGCTGTCGAGGAGGTAGCGGTGATCGGAGTCGATGACGAGCAGTTCGGCCAGCGCCTAAAGGCCTTCGTCGTCGTTCGCGGAGGCGTTGATGTCTCGGCCGAGGACCTCACCGCACACGTCAAGGCCCACCTTGCTTCCTACAAGGCCCCGCGAGAGGTCGAGTTCCTCGATGAGCTGCCGCGCAACGCCACCGGCAAGGTCCTCAAGCGGGACCTGGGAGCCAGTCATAAAGAGACGTCTGCGTAGGGAGCCGGGGGAGTTACCCGGCGGACCCTCCCCGCTGTTTTGTCCGACGGGTAACTCCCCCGGCTCCCTGCTCGGAGGCGTCGCAAATTGCGAGCTTCCGGTTTGGTTGCTGGGGGCTTCGCCTCCGGTGCCCGTAGTAGTTTGCGCGGGGATGAGCGATCCGGCTCGGCAGTTGAAACAGGTGGGTGAGGCGACGCGGGCGATGCGTGGCGTGGCCGACCAGGCGCTGGAGTGGGTGCGGGTCAGCGAGGAGCGCGTCGTCGAGGCCGAAAAGCGGGCTGACGCGGTCCGGGACAAGGTCAAGGAGCGGGCAATGCTGACGCTGCGCAAGGTCTCTGCCGAGGCGCGCGAGCGGATTGCCGCCGAGCACAAGGCGCGGACCGAGGCCGACTCCCGCGCCGCCGCCGCCGAGGCCGCGCGCGACCGCGCCGAGAAGTCCTTCGAGGAGCTGCAGCGGCGCGCCCAGGCCGAACGCGAATCGATCGTCGCCAAGACCACAACGGCTCGTTCTGAGGCCGAGCGGTTGGCGGCCGAGGCAAAGGCGGAGGCCGAGAGTGCGGTCGCCGAGGCCCGGGTCGAAGCTGAGAACGCGACGGAGACGGCGCGCAAGGAGGCGGCGGAAGAGTTCGAGCGCAAACGGCCGGAGCCGCGCGTGGCGATCCAGGTCGTGGCCGACCGCCGCATCGCCGCCGCCGAGCCGCGCGCCGCCGACGCCGAAGCCGTTGCGGCTGAGGCGCACGAGCAGGCGGTGAGGCTGG
>JBQCCT010000021.1:0-7077 GCA_051961955.1 Solirubrobacterales bacterium | reverse complement strand
ACGCCGAGCCGCAGGCTTCGCTGCCCGGCGAGATCGTCGCCCACAGCGCCTGGTACGACTTCGAGGCCAAGTACACCGAGGGCGGGATGGAGCTGCGCGCCCCCGCCCCGATCGGTGAGGAGGCGATCGAGCGCGTCCGCGAGCTCGCCGTTTCGGTCTTCCAGCTCGCCGGCTGCTCCGGTCTTGCCCGCTGCGACTTCTTCGTCGAGCCCGACGGCACGGTCCTCGTCAACGAGATCAACACCATGCCCGGCTTCACGGACACCAGCGTCTACGCCAAGCTCTGGGAGGCCACCGACACCAGCTACCGCGAGCTCTGCGATCGGCTCGTCCAGCTAGCCGTCGAGCGCCACCGCGAGTCCCGCAGCTACGAGTTCTAAAGCCAAACTCAGCGGACGCTGAATTCAGTAAGCGGTGCTGCGACTGCGCGGGCGGGGGAGGGACTTGTAGCGGGGGTCGCGACCGCGGTTCCAGAGGGCGCTGTCGATCTCGGCGGGGGCGAGGGCCCCACCCGTGGCCTCGGCGAGCAGCTCAACGGCGTAGACGGCGGCAGCGCGGAGCTCGACCTCCTCGGGAGAGCCGTGGGCGAGGAGCTCTTCGGTTTCGATGCGGGCGGTGAGATCTGGGTCCAACCAGAGGATGCCGTCGACGCGGAGGACGTGGGGGACGAGGTTGTCGGCGAAGGCGGTGAGGCGCTCAGCTCCTGGCAAGTCGGCGACACCGGCGCGGTGGAGGTCGGCCGCGGCCAACTGGGCACGCTTGTAGAAGGGAACCTCGCGCCCCTGGTAGGTGGAGACGTCGGCGAAGGCGTCCCAACCGGCGAAGATCGCCGCTAGAGCGGAAATGGAGACGGCGTCTTCAACTGGGCCGAGGAAGTGACCGCCGTGCTCGTCTTGCAGGTGGGCGCCGACGTCGCGCAGGGCGGCGGCGAACTGGGCCATCAGCGGGTGCTCGGGGTCCTGGCCGACCACGGCGGCGATCGCGGCCGAGTCCATTGACGCCAGTTCCTTGGCACTCCAAGGCCCGCCCGCAGCGAAGCGGTCGGTCACCCCGGCGGCCATCGTTGCGTAGCCGCTGTGGCCAGGGCGCTTGCGGATCGTCGGCCACCAGCCCGAGCCGAAGTTGATCGCGTCCATGCAGATCGCGAAGGCGGCGGCGCGTTCCGGGTCCGCGACCGAAGGGTCGGGCGGCACGTCATCAGGCGCGGCTTCGAGCGACTCCGCCAATCCGCCGACGTAGCCGCCAATCTCCCTCTCGTCCACTCGCACCCACCGCGCCCGCTCCATCACCCAGACGCAGGCGCTGCGGACCTGGTCGGGAAGAGAGACTGCGGTCATGGAGAAGCCAGAGATACCGGTTCGGCAGGCGACGGCGGAGGACGCCCCCTCGATCGCCCGCCTCCTGTACGACTTCAATACCGAGTACGCGGAACCGACGCCGGGCGTCGAGGTGCTCACCGAGAACGTCCGGCGCCTGCTTGAGGAAGGCGAGATGGCAGTGCTGCTGGCCGGCCACGGACCCGACGGCCTCTCCCTGCTCCGCTTCCGCCCCTCGGTCTGGACGGGGGAGCCGGAAGCGCACCTGCAAGAGCTCTACGTCGTCCCCGACCTGCGTGGCCGCGGCATCGGCCGGGCGCTGCTGGAGGCGACGATCGAGTTCGCCCGCGCCGCCGGTGCCACCAACCTCGACCTCAACACCGGCGAGACCGACACCGTCGCCCGCGCCCTCTACGAGAGCATGGGCTTCACCAACGAAGAAGGCAGCCCCGAAGGGCCGCCGATGCTCTTTTACGAGCGCGAGCTCTGAGCCGTCAGCTCGGCGAACCCGATCCCGGCCGGCGGCTGCACCCGCTCGGGATGGAAGAGGTGGGCGAGCAGCTCGACGCCGTCGACGAGGCGAGGGCCCGGGCGGGAAAAGGTCGAGGCGGCGTCGACGGCGAAGATGCGCTGCGCTCCGAGCGACTCCAGTTGTTCCCAATGGTCCAAGGCTTGGGCGCTGGAGTCGTCGAGGTACCAGCCGCACGGCATCGCCACGATCACGTCGGGGTTGAGGTCAGCCAGGTCGCCCCACCCCACCTGCGGCGACTTCTCTCCGGTCCGGCCAACGACGTCCACACCCCCGGCGATCTCGATCATCTCCGGGATCCAGTGGCCGCCGAGGAAGGGCGGGTCGAGCCACTCGAGGGCAAGGACCCGTGGCCGGGCGGCGCCATCGACGGCGGTGCGGACCGCGTCCAATCTGCATTCGAGGTCGCTTCGCAACTCGCGGGCCCGCTCTTCGAGGCCCGCCGCCTCGCCCAGCCGCGTCACATCCTCCAGCACCTCGCCAAGGGTGCTCGGGTCCTGCTGCAGCACGCGCGGCCGGCTCGGCAGCCGCGCCGCCACCGCCACCACGTCGTCGTAGGAGACGGCGCAGACCTCGCAGACCGCCTGGGTGACGATCAGGTCCGGGGCGAGCTCCGCCAGCCGCTCCTCGTCAAGGCTGTAGAGCGCCCGCCCCTCTCCGACCACCTCCTTCACCGCCGCGTCGATCTCGCCCGCAGAGAGCCCAGCCGGCAGGACCGTCGCCGTCAGGTGCGGCAGCTCCGCCGCGGCCGGCGGCCAGTCGCACTCGTGGGTGACGCCGACGACGCTCTCGCCGAGGCCAAGCGCGAACAGCATCTCCGTCGCCGAGGGGACGAGGCTGGCAATCCTCATCCCCTCAGCATGACGAGGGCGGGCGGGGAGCGGCTAGCTCACATACAACGCATGCGGTTCTGTCACCACGAATTCGCCTTCGAGGAGCGAGTCGGCGGGACAGAGGAACGGGCCGCCTTTCTTTTTGATCACAGCGTTGAGTTTGAGCACGGGTTCCGCTGTCCGGCTTGCGAAGAGCAGATCGCCGGCTCGGCGTTCCTCACCGAACTGAACTCCGGCGGCGACACCCTGCCCGGGGTCGAATACACGGTGATCCAAACCCGCTATGACCAGGTCGTGACGCCGTACACCTCGGCCTTCCTCAGCGGCGCCGACAACATCCTGCTGCAAAACGAGTGCATCCTCGACCTCGGCGACCACCTCTCGATGCCATACGACCACATCGCCGACGCCGACGTGCTGACGGCCCTGGATCCGACGCATCCGCGCCACCCGCTCTGCACCCCGATCCTCCCGACTTCGGGCGGCTAATGCCTGCACTTCACGCCGAGCACCGGATGTAGAGTCGCGGCTCGCCCGTTCTGCGCGCGCAGCTTTGCCACGGCATGATGCTTGCGCGCGCAGAGGTCGGCGGAGTTGGTGAGGAGGCTCTTCTTCCCGCCTCTCATCCGCAGGACGACCTTTGAGATCGGCGCGTCGGGGACCGCTTCGAAGCTGGTGCGAATGCCCTGGTTGACGGAGTCGATGCGGGCGGGAACGACTACTTCGATCTGCCCTTTGAGGTCCATTACCAGGTCGGGCAGCTCGTGGGTGGGGTTCGAGCGCAGGTACACGGGCCCCTCCAGCGGCTTGTCGAGCAGCGGCGTCCATGCTTTCGCCCTGCCGTACACCGAGCCTTTCGGGCAGTTGTGCGCGGCGAACCGCACGCGGGTGCAGATGGTGACGATGTGTTCCTGGGCGAGGAACTCCGTGTGGGGCAACGTCACCGCAACCTTGCCGAGGTTCGCATCGCCCCTGCGGGCTCTGAGGGTCGCCGTCAGGGCCGGGAAGTCGCCGCGTTCGGTCCCTCCCTTCAGCTGCAGGCTGAGCTTGGGCTTGAAGCCGAGCGCCTTGCAATCGTCGACCTGGAAGCGGTCGGCGGGGTGGGCGATCGTCCCCAGGGTGGAGGAGACATTGGAGGTGATCTGCTGTTCGGAGCAGTTGGTCGGGTTGAGGCTGAATTCGGGCCGGTCGATGAGCGCGTGTAAGCGACGGTAGATCACCGGCACCCCTTCGACGAACTGGGGCAGGGGGTCGGTTCTCACCGTGACCTGCACGGTTTCGGGATCGACTGCGAGGGCAGAGCGCGCCACGACATTGCCGAGGTCGAAGGGGCCGGCCTGGGCGGGCACCACCGCGACGATGCTGTAGGGAGCGCCTTTGTAGGGGCCGGCGAGGTAGACGGCGGGCTGCGCCTTGCCCGGCTGTGGGAGCCAGAGCGGGTCGGGTCCGGGACCGGCAGCCGTAACGAGGGAGCCGACCCTTGACGCGGCGGGGCAAGCCCCGGTTGCCGCCTGGGCGTCGGGGCAAAGCTGCACGCCCTTCAGCTTCGCGAGCTCCCCCTTGGGCAGCGCGACTTCGAATCCGGCGAGGTTCTGTTCGCGGTCTCCGCGGAAGAGGTCGAGCAAGAACGGGCTGAAGGCGCCGGCAACGGGTTTGGTAGCGCCGCCGTGGAGCTGCGGCGAGAACCCAGGCGCCCCGCAGCCTTCGTCGATCGTCATCTGGGTCTGGCCGGTGACCGGTGGGTCGTTCGAGTGGGGCGTAAAGGAGAAAGCAGTCGAGTACGTGCCGCAGCTGTCCGGATTCTTCAGCGGCGCCCGCGGGCCGCCCCAGATATCGAAGTCGATCTCTTCCACGGGTACTTGGGGCAGGCCGCTGAAGACCGCCGTCAGCTGGCCGGTATTCGGGTCGGGCTCGATCTCGCCCGGGATCTTGATGTGAAGTCCAAGGTCGTCGGAGACGAGCCAGAGCCCGAAGAGATGGCCTTTGCCCTGGGGACTGCGCTGGTAGAGCGTTCCCTGCAGGGGTCGCGGCAGGGCTGGAGAGGCGATCGTGGCGGTGCCGAGCTTGGAGGCATCCGGACATTGGGCGTCCAGTTCCTGGTGGAAGTGGACTGCTTCGTCGGAGCAGGCAGCCAGCCCGTCGGCTGCGCTCGCGGAGATCGCCATCCCCGCGGGGAGGGTGACCTTGGCTTCGCGCATGGTCGCGGTGGCGGCGCCTTCGACGTCTTCACTCGATTGCTGGGGGAGCGTGAGAGCCGTTTTGAGCCCGGTGGGAGCGCCTGCCACCCGGCTGGTCGGATGGGCTTCGAAGGACGGTTCAAAGGGCAGGCCTTCGCATCCGGTGGTCGGTTCCATCGGCGCCGAGCCGCTGAATACCTGGCCTGGAAACTGGTAGCTGGTGGCGCTGACGCGAACTTCCTGACTCTGACAGGCCGACGAGTTGGTCATGAAGGCGGCTGGGGGAAGGCCGCTCGGTCCGGGGGGAACCCTTTCCGTGTCGTGGCTCGAGCTGGCCGGGTCAGCCCAGAAGGTGGTTTCCGCCGTTTCCACCGGGAAGGTCGCGGGTGCATCATGGATGGTGGCCGTTACGCCGTAGTCACTGGCGGTGCGCACCGAGACGTCGATGAAGATCGCAAAGAACGTGACAGATATTCCGAACCTGGCGATTTCAGCTTCCGGATGGGGCGGCGCCAGGTTGTAGACGGGAAAGGTGTTCACTGCCGGGATTTCTTTCAGCTTCAGCCGGCTGATGCCCACCTGCGTGTCAGGTGGGCATTCGTTCGAGACGAACTTGCCGGTGGGGCAGCGCGGCGTAAGGTTCGGATTCCCATAGAGGCCCGGGGGCAGTTCGACGGCGACGCTTTCCGTCTGGGGACTAAATCCGCTGTGCTCGGGGCACCAGTCGATGTTCGTCGTGAAGTCCGGGTGGTGGGCGGCGAGGCTGGTCGAGGTTTTCGCGGCGGCCGATTCGATGCAATATTTTTCGAACACCCCATTTTCCGGGTTGATGGCCGACGCTATGCCGCTGCGGACGGAAGTAGCCGACGCTCCTCGCACAACCCTGGTTGAGGCGGCGCTGTCGGTCCCAGTGCTGTCCCAGCTGCCAGTGCCCGCCCGGGGTTCGCTTGCTGCCTTGCTGACGCTTCCGATGGGGCGCTTCCTGGCGCAGCGCTTGTGCCGCTTCGCCCCGCGGCAATGACGGGCTTTCCTGTGCTTCTTGGCCGGCCGAACATTCCCCCTGCCCCGCAAGCCCGAGCTGGCGGCGACGCCTAGAAGAGGCGGCGGGGTTAGCGGTGGCCGACAGCTTTCTTCAACGCAGACGCTTGGCGCCGGCGGCTGGGGGAAGCCGCCGCCTACCCGCGCGTCGTAGATCGCCTGCGCACCCCCGACCCCCGCTTGCGGTAGCAGCGCGTCCTGCGCGCGGAAGAAGACGTCGCTGCCGTCCGGAGTGATTCCCATCAGCGTGTTCGGGTCCTGGCGGCCTTCGAGTTCGGCGTAGGCGGCTGACTGGCCCGAAGAGATCAGGTTCAGTTCCGGAGCCCCTCCGCCTGCTGGTTGCTGCCACTCGTAGATGTCGTTGACGCCGTCTTCGTCGCCTTCGAGAAGCGCTTCGGAGGTTTCGAAAAAGACGCGCCGCCCGTCTTCGCTCAGGTTGTCGATCACGCTCACCACGTTGGCTACGTTCGGATCCTGCAAGCGGGCGTCGGCGGTGGCGGCGGTTCCTTCCGGGTTGCAGGACACGCAGGCGAGTTCTTCGCCTTCCCGCTCGTAGCGGTAGACCTCGCGGTGCCCGGCGTTGTCGTAGGAGGTGAGCTGGGCTTTGGAGACGAAGACGAGGACCCCGCCGTTGGGCGTGGTGCGCGACCAGTTGTTGCCGGGCTTGTTCCCGCCGTTGCCGGAATTGGAAGAGATCACCGTCGTCCAGTTGCCGAGCGGATCCCCGGCTGCCACCGTTGCGATGAACTTCACCGTCCCCCCGCTCCACACATAGAGGTTCGGCTGGCCCACCGTGCCTTTGGAGCCGTCGAGCTGCTGTTCCGAGATGAAGTAGACGTGCGAGCCATCGGCGGCAACGCGGACCATCTTCGCGTCGCCGCTGGAGCTGACTTCAACGTCGGCTTTCGTTTCGGTGTCGAAGCGGTGGATGTTCCCGCCGGTCACGTAGAACAGGTAGCGGCCGTCATCCGAGAAGCCGCCGAAGGTCGATTCGGCTTCGGTCACCTTCTCCGTCGAGGCATTGTCGATGCGGACGTAAAGCGTTCCTTTCACCTTGAAAGCGACGATCGCCCCGTCCTTGGAGGCGCCCTGGTAGAAGGCGTCTTCGCCGGCCGCCGGCGTCACGTCGCCGGGGAGGAGGGAGACGACTCGAGTGGGACCGCCGGGGGTGCGATCGTAGACGG
>JBQCCT010000020.1:0-4635 GCA_051961955.1 Solirubrobacterales bacterium | reverse complement strand
CAACGCCACCGGCGACGCGGCCGGCGGCTACCCCGCAGCGCCAGTCACAGCCGTCCCCTGACCCCGGGGTCCCTTCCCCCCCTATTGGGTGCGAACGGAACCACGGGATAGACTGTTGGGGGGAGAGAATCATCGCGTGGTTCCTTAAGCACGTATGTCGTGCGAAAAGAACCACAAGATTGATAACCGGGATTTGAAAAAGCGTGTGGCGGAGGTTGCCACGGGTCAAGGTGGAGTCGTTTCCCTGGCCCAATTGAGCCAGGAGGGCGTGTCTCCTAAGGTCGCGCAGAATCGAGGGAGAGATGGTTCTTACCACCGCATCCATCGCGGCGTGTACACGGTCGGACATCGCTCGATCTCGCGGGTGACGCACTTGCGAGCTGCCCTACTTGCCTGTGGAGAGGGGGCGGTGATCTCCCATGCCGCGGCAGCGTCTTTTCATGGCCTGTGGGACAAGTGGCCGCACCTGATCGACGTCACGGTCCCGGTCGAGGCGGGGCGCAAGGTCACTGGGATTCGATGCCGGCGCTGCCGTTATCCGCAGCCCGAGGAGATCGAAGTTCGAAGCGGTGTCGCAGTTACGACGGTGGCCCGCACCCTGGTCGACCTGGCGGGCATCGTGAAGCTGCCCGCGCTGCGAAAGGTGGTCGGGCGGGCGGCGATCCGGAAACGACTTGATCTCCAGGCAATTGATGTCGCGATGTACAACGCCAAAGGCAGGCGCGGGTTGAAAGCGCTCGAGCTTGCACTTGTCCCCTACCGCACCAAGGACGGGAAGACGCCGGATGTTCGCAGCGACTTCGAGACGCTCGTGCTGCCGGAGCTCGTGGACATGGGGCTGCCGCGACCGGGCTGCAATGCCCCGCTCCATATCGAAGGGGAGCGCTTCCTCATCGACTTCCTCTGGGAGGAGAAGCGGGTGATCGTAGAAACCGACGGCCGCGAGACCCATGAGACGCCCACGGCATTCCAGGATGACCGCCGCCGTGACCAGTTCCTGGCCGCTGCCGGCTACCGCGTCCTGCGCATCACCTGGGATCAGATGCAAAGCGAACCCAGAGGCGTCCTGGAAAGAGTCAGTCGCGCCCTAGACCCATCGCGCTGACCATCCCGTGGTTCCCTTCGCACCCATACGGTGCGAAAGGAACCACAACGTGGACGTCAGTCCTCGGAGACGCCGCTGAGCTCGGCTTGCTTGCGCTTGCGGTAGCCGAGGGATGGGGGGACGAGGGTGCGGATCTCGGCTAGGAGGCGGGCGGAGAGGTCGGCGGGGTTCTCGTCGGGCTGGGGTTGGCCGCCGGCGGGGTCGAAGAAGCGGAGGCGGATGCGGGGGCGGTGGGGGAAGCCGGTGAGGTCGGTGGTGCCCTCGATCGCGACCAGGGTGACGTGGGCCTCGGGGACCTCGAGGGCGAGGCGGCCGACGCCGCTGCGGGCGCGCAGGACTTTGCCCTTGGAGCGAGTTCCCTCAGGGAAGACGCCGATGCACACCCCCGCCCGCAGCGCCTCGATCGCCCGCGCCAGCGCCTGCGCGTCGCCCTTGCCGCGTTCGATCGGGATCTGCCCCATCCCGTTGAGGATCGGGCCGAGGCCGCGGACCTGCCAGAGGTCCGATTTGGCCAGGGCGCGAATCTGCCGCCGCTTCAGCGCCGCGATCCCGACCATGATCGGGTCCCAGTGGCTGTCGTGGTTGCCGATGATCAACAGCGGACCGCTCTCGGGCAGCGTCTCCAGCCCCTCGACCTGCATCCGGCCCCACCGGGCGACCGGCTTGCAGACGTTCATCGCGACGCGGTAGGTGCGGGTGCGCTCGTCCATTGGGGACCGGAGTTCTACGCGTTTGCGGCGTCCGGTGGGTTTCCGGTGGTCTCAGGGAGGCGACGGATCGGCATACCACCGCCTCGGCGGCGCTGCGAAGAAGCTCGCGCAACGCCCCCGATAGCCTCAGACGTCGAGATCACCACCAGTCGAGAGGAGCCTATGGCGCAGAGCAGCGAACGCAGCGGCGGGATCGAGGTCGAAGGCCTCGTCCGCGAGTTCAAGAACGGCCCGCGGGCTGTGGACCGGATCGACCTCCAGGTCGCCCAGGGCGAGATCTACGGTTTTCTCGGCCCCAACGGCGCCGGCAAGTCGACCACGGTGCTGATGTTGACCACCCTCCTCCCTCCCACCGCCGGGACCGCCCGCGTCGCTGGCTTCGACGTCGTCAAGGAGGGCCCGCAGGTGCGTGCGGCGATCGGCGCCGCCCTACAGGAGGCCGCGCTTGACCCGTTGCTCACCGGGCGCGAGCACATGCGCCTGCAGACCGCCCTCCATGGCCTCGGCAAGACCGAGCGCGAAGCGCGCGGCAACGAACTGCTGAAGCGGGTCGGCCTCGACTATGCCGCCGATCGCAAGGTGGGCGGCTACTCGGGGGGGATGAAGCGCCGCCTCGACCTCGCCCTCGCCCTCGCCCACCGGCCGCGCATCCTCTTCCTCGACGAGCCGACCACCGGCCTCGACATCCAGAGCCGCACCGCCCTCTGGGAGGAGGTCGCCCGCCTCGCCCACGAGGACGGCGTCACCGTCTTCCTCACCACCCAGTACCTGGAGGAGGCCGACGCGCTCGCCGACCGGGTCGGGATCATCGACCACGGCCACATCGTCGCCGAGGGTACCCCGACCGAGCTGAAGGCGGAGATCGGCCGCCCGACCGTCGAAGCGGTCCCCCGCGAGGCCGGCGACCGCGACCGCACGGCGGCGGTGCTGGAGCGCTTCGGCCGCCCCGCCAGCTCCAAGCCGCGCGCCGTCGCCGTCCGCCTCGAAGGCGGCGAGTCGGAACTGGCCGAGGTCGTGCGCGCGCTCGACGCCGAGAACATCGCGATCGAGCACCTGCAGCTGCACGCCCCCTCGCTCGACGACGTCTTCCTCGCCAAGACCGGCCGCTCGCTGGAGGGCGCGGGCGACGACGAGGAGGCGGAGCCCGGCGAGCCCGAAGCGGTCGGCTCGGCGTGAACGGGAGCCTGCGCACCCAGGTCGGCCAGCTGGCACGCCGCTCGGTGCTGCGGACCCTGCGCCAGCCGGCGCAGATCGTCCCGGCGCTGATCTTCCCGATGTTCCTGCTGGCGGTGAACTCTGGCGGGCTCAAAGACGCGACCAACCTGCCCGGCTTCCCGACCGACTCCTACCTCACCTTCGCCCTTGCCGTCCCCTTCATGCAGGGAGCGCTGTTCTCGGTGATGAACTCCGGCACCGACCTCGCCCGTGACATCGAAACCGGCTTCCTGAACCGCCTGGCGCTGACCCCGCTGCGTGGCGCCGCCCTGCTCAGCGGCCTGCTGGCGGGGACGCTCGTCCTCGGCCTGGTCCAGGGGGTCGCCTACCTCACCGTCGGCCTGATCGCCGGCGCCGAACCCGCCGCCGGCGCCGGCGGCGCGCTGATGATCATCGCGCTCGGGATGACGGTCACCGTCGCCTTCGGCACGATCGGCCTCTTCCTCGCCCTGCGCACCGGCACCGGCGAGGCGATCCAGGGCTCTTTCCCGGTCTTCTTCGTCTTCCTCTTCCTCTCCTCGATGGCGCTGCCGCTGGAACTGATCCAGACCGACTGGTTCCGCGCCATCGCCACCGCCAACCCGGTCTCCTACCTGCTGCAGGCCTTTCGCTCGCTGCTGATCGAAGGCTGGAACCTCGGCGACCTGGCGCTCGGGTTCGGGATCGCGGCCGCGATCTTCGCGATCGGCATGTACGCGGCCAGCGCCGCCCTGAAGACGCGGCTGGTGCGGACGTGAACGCCCAGCACGCCCGCCCCGAGGAAGGCGGCCCCCGCCCTGCCGGCTTCCGCGACGTCGCCCTCGCGGTCGCCTGGCGCAGCATCCACAACTTCCTCACCAACCCGGCCTTCCTGGTCCCGGCGCTCGCCTTCCCGCTCTTCTTCTTCGTCTCCTTCGCCGGCGGGCTCTCCTCGATCGAAAACGTGCCGGGCTTCGACTTCCCGACCGGCTACACCGCCTTCCAGTTCGTCTTCGTCCTGCTCCAGTCGGCGGCCTTCGGCGGCGTCTTCACCGGCTTCGGGATCGCCCGCGACTTCGAGACCGGCTTCGCCCGCCGCTACCTGCTGGCGGCCAGCAACCGCCGCGGCATCGTCGCCGGCTACGCGATCGCCGCCCTGCTGCGGGCGCTGATCACCTGGACGGTGCTGACCACGGTCGCGCTCGTCGCCGGGATGAACGTCGACGGCCAAGGCGTCGAAATCGTCGGCCTCTACGGGCTGGCGCTGCTGGTCAACGTCGCGGCGACGATGTGGGCGGCGGGAGTGGCGATGCGGGTGCGCTCGATCCAAGGCGGACCACTGATGCAGTTCCCGGTCTTCCTGATCCTCTTCCTCGCCCCGGTCTACGTGCCGCTCGACCTGCTCAGCGGCTGGATTCACGCCGTCGCTTCGATCAACCCGGTGACGGCGCTGCTCGAGGCGGGCCGCAGCCTGATCGCCGGCAACCCGGAGACGATCGCCCTCGCCTTCGCGGTCGGCATCGCCCTGCCCTGCCTCTTCGCCATCTGGGCGCGGGGCGGCCTGCGCTGTGCCGAAGCCGCGGGGTGAGGTGAGGGGTCCGGATGAGCCCTGCAAAACGCTCGCTTCGCTCGCTTGAGTGTTTTGCA
>JBQCCT010000019.1:0-11372 GCA_051961955.1 Solirubrobacterales bacterium | reverse complement strand
CGGGTTCATCTCGATCACGACGATCTCGCCGCTCTCGGGGTCGACCGCGAACTGGACGTTGGAGCCCCCCGTCTCGACCCCGATCGCCCGGATCACCTTGATCGCCTGGTCGCGCAGATCCTGGTAGAGCGGGTCGGTCAGCGTTTGCGCGGGGGCGACCGTGACCGAGTCACCGGTGTGGACGCCCATCGGGTCGACGTTCTCGATCGAGCAGATGATCACGACGTTGTCGTTGCGGTCGCGCATCACCTCGAGCTCGAACTCGCCCCAGCCGATCACCGACTCCTCGACCAGCACCTGGTTGATCGGGCTGGCGGCGAGGCCCTCGGAGACGACCTGGCGCAGCTCGGTCTCGCTGCGGCCGATCCCTCCCCCCTGCCCGCCCATCGTGAAGGCGGGCCGGACGATCGCCGGCAGGGTGATGCGGCCGTCGGCGAGCGCCTCCTCGACCGCGCCCAGCGATTCCACCGTCATCGACCAGGGGATGCGGAGGCCGGCCGCGGTCATCGTTTTACGGAATTCCTCGCGGTCCTCGGCGCGGCGGATCGCGGCCGCGTCGGCGCCGATCAGCTCGACCCCGAACTTCTCCAGCGTCCCGTTCTCGAAGAGGGTCATCGCGATGTTGAGCGCGGTCTGGCCGCCGAGGGTCGGCAGCAGCGCGTCCGGGCGCTCCTTTTCGATGATCTTGGTCACCGGCCCGGGCAGCAGCGGCTCGATGTAGGTGCGGGTGGCGAACTCGGGGTCGGTCATGATCGTCGCCGGGTTCGAGTTGACGAGGACGACTTCGTAGCCCTCCTCGAGCAGGACCTTGCAGGCCTGGACGCCGGAGTAGTCGAACTCGGCAGCCTGGCCGATCACGATCGGGCCGGAGCCGATCAGGAGGATCTTCTGGATGTCGTTGCGGCGTGGCATCGGCGGAGCTCAGACGGCGAGGGCCATGAACCTCTCGAATAGGTGGCGGGCATCGTGTGGGCCGGGACCGGCCTCGGGGTGGTACTGAACGGTGGCGCCGGCGACGTCGCGCAGCACCAGGCCCTCGACCGTGCGGTCGTAGAGGTTCAGCTGCGAGAGCTCGGCGACGCCGAAGTCGGTGTCCCAGCGGACCGGTTCGTCGCCCTCGATCTTCGGCTCGCCGCCGGGGCCGACGACGGCGAAGCCGTGGTTCTGGGAGGTGATGTCGATCCCCCCCGTCTCCAGGTCCTTGACCGGGTGGTTGGAGCCGCGGTGGCCGAAGGGGAGCTTGAAGGTCTCGAGGCCGACGGCGCGGCAGAGCAACTGATGGCCGAGGCAGATACCGAAGACCGGACGCTTGCCGATCAACTCGCGGACGGTGTCGACGACGTAGTCGAGGGCCGCGGGGTCGCCGGGGCCGTTGGCGAGGAAGACGACGTCGGGGTCCTCGGCCAGCACCTGCTCGGGGCTGCTGGTACAGGGCAGAAGGGTCAGTCTGGCGCCGTGCTCGCGCAACTGGCGGACGATGCTGAGCTTGACCCCGGTGTCGATCCCGACCACGTGCGGACCCTCGCCCTCGAAGCGGATCGGCTCCGGCGGGGTGACGGTGCGGGCGAAGTCGGCGCCGGCCATCGCAGGCTCGGCGGCGATGCGTTCGCGCGCCTCGGCTGCCGGCGTGCTGGCCGGGAAGATGCCGCCGCGCATCGCCCCCTTGTCGCGCAGGTGGCGGACCAGGGCGCGGGTGTCGACGCCGCTGAGCGCGGGGACGCCGCAGTCGCCGAGCCAGTCGAGCCAGCCGCCCTCGGCGGTGGCGACGTCCTCGCGGTTCTTGGCGTCGCGCATGACGACGCCGCGGGCGTGGACGGCTTCGGACTCCATCGCCACCGCGGAGACGCCGTAGTTGCCGATCAGCGGATAGGTGAAGACGATGATCTGGCCGGCATAGGAGGGATCGGTGACGGCCTCCTGGTAGCCGGTCATCGAGGTATTGAAGACGACCTCGCCGGTGACGGCGCCCTCGTGGCCGCAGCCGAGCCCGTCGAGGCGGGTGCCGTCCTCGAGCAGCAGATAGGCGCTCAAGATGCAACCCCCCGGGAGAACGAGCGCAGGCGGAAGGCGACCTGGCCGGCGGCGACGGTCATCAGCACGCGGCCGGTGAGGGTGCGGCCGGCGCACCAGGAGTTGGCCGAGCGGCTCTCGTAGCCGTCCTCGCCGACGGTCCACTCGGCGCCGAGGTCGCAGAGGACGACGTTGGCCTCGGAGCCCGGCTCCAGGCTCGGTCGCGCGATATCGAAGGGCTCGGCGCCCCCGGCCATCCGCTCAACCAGCAGGTCAAGATCGATGACGCCGGACAGGACCAGGTCGGTGTGCAGCGCGGCGAAGGCGGTCTCGAGGCCGGTGACGCCGAAGGCCGCCTGCTCGAACGGAACGTCCTTTTCCTCCGGCTGGTGCGGCGCGTGGTCGGTGGCGGTGCACTCGATCGTGCCGTCGCGTAAACCGGCGATCAGCGCCTGGCGGTCGCGCTCTTCGCGCAGCGGCGGGTTCATCTTGAAGCGGTGCGGGTCGAGGCTGCGTACCTCCTCGTCGGTGAGGCAGAGGTGGTGCGGGCTGGCCTCGGCGCTGATCCGTACCCCGGCCGCCTTGGCGGCGCGGACGATCTCCACCGACTCGGCGGCGGAGAGGTGCTGGACGTGGATGCGGGCGTCCTCATAGCCGGCGAGGGCGACGTCGCGGGCGACCAGGGTCGACTCCGAGACCGAGGGGATACCGGCGACGCCGAGCGCGGCCGAAACCGGGCCCTCGTGCATCGCGCCGCCCATCGAGAGGCGCGGGTCCTCCTCGTGCAGGGCGATGTTGCCGCCGCAGAGGTGCTGGTACTGGAGAGCACGGCGCATGACGCCGGCGTCGGCGATCGGCAGGCCATCGTCGGAGAAGCCAACCGCACCGGCCTCGCGCAGTTCGACCATCTCGGTCAGTTCAGTGCCCTCCATGTCGCGGGTCACGGTGGCGAGGAAGCCGACTGGAACCGAGGCGCCGGCGCGCGCCTGCTCGCGCAGGGAGATGACGTCGGCGGGGGTGGAGACGGGCGGCTCGGTGTTGGCCATCGCCAGGATCCCGCAGTAGCCGCCGGCGGCGGCGGCCCGAGTGCCGGTCTCGACATCCTCCTTGTGCTCCTGGCCGGGGGTGCGGAGGTGGACGTGCGGGTCGAAGAAGGCCGGGAAGGCGTGCAAGCCCTCGGCCTCGACCACCTCGGCCCCGTCGAGGTCGGCCTCACCGGGCACGGCGAGCGCGGCGACCTCGCCGTCGCGGATGACGACGTCGTGGACGGAGTCGATTCCCGCCACGGGGTCGAGCACCGTCGCCCGGCGCAGGACCAGGTGCGCGTCCTCGCCGGGGCGCACGTCGAGCACGTCGGTGAGGCTCACGCGGGGGTTCCTATGGGGGTCGGTTTGCCGGCTTCGCCCTCGCCGGCCGGGGCGGACTCGCCACCGGCGAGCAGCTCGTAGAGGATCGCCATCCGCACCACCAGGCCGGCGGCGACCTGCTCGGTGATCAGCGACTGCGGCGAGTCGATCGCCACGCCCCAGAGCTCGACGCCGCGGGTGACCGGGCCGGGGTGCATCAAAAGCTGGCGCGGGTTGAGGCGGCGGGTGTCGATCTGGAAGGTGGCGGCGTACTCGCGCAGCGAGGGGACGAAGCTCTCGCTCATCCGCTCCTTCTGCATCCGCAGCGCGTAGACGACCTCGGCCTCCTCGATCCCCCGCAGCGCGTGGGAGACCTCGCAGCCGAGCGCCTCGATCCCGCGCGGGATCAGGGTCGGCGGGCCGCAGACGGTGACCTCGGCGCCCATCTTGTCGAAGGCGATCAGGTTGGAGCGGGCGACTCGGCTGTGGAGGACGTCGCCGACGATCCAGATGCGCACCCCCTCCAGCGAGCCGAGGCGGCGGCGCAGGGTGTAGACGTCGAGCAACGCCTGGCTCGGGTGCTCGTGCTTGCCGTCGCCGGCGTTGACGACCGCGGCGGTGGTCCAGTTGGCGACCATCTGGGCGGCGCCGGCGTAGGGATGGCGGATGACGATCGCGGCGGGGTCGTAGGCGGACAGGGTGGCGACCGTGTCCTTCAGCGACTCGCCCTTCTCGACCGAGGAGCCGGCGGCCTTGACCGAGACGAGGTCGGCGGAGAGGCGCTTGGCGGCGAGGTCGAAGGAGCTGGAGGTGCGGGTGCTGGCCTCGTAGAAGAGGGAGACGACGGTGCGGCCCCGCAGGGTCGGCACCTTCTTGATGTCCCGGCGACCGACCTCGGCGAAGCTCTCGGCGCGGTCGAGAATCGCTTCGATTTCCTCGCGCGAGAGCTGCTCGATCGAAAGCAAATGCTTCATCAGATCGCCTCCATCGGGGTCTGCTCGGAAATCGTCACTTCCTCGGCGCCGTCGACCTCCTCGAGGCGGACGTTGACCCGCTCGCCGGGAGCGGTCGGCAGGTTCTTGCCGACGTAGTCGGGGCGGATCGGCAGCTCGCGGTGGCCGCGGTCGCAGAGGACGGCGAGCTGCACCCGCAGCGGCCGGCCGTAGTCGAAGAGGGCCTCGATCGCGGCGCGGACGGTACGGCCGGTGTAGAGGACGTCGTCGACGAGGACGACGGTGCGCTCGCTAAGGTCGAAGTCGATGTGGGAGGCGTGGACGACCGGCGAGGAGGGTGCCTTGGCGCCGACGTCGTCGCGGTAGAAGGAGATGTCGATGTCGCCGATCGGCAGGTCGGCGCCGGTCAACTCCTCGAGGAAAGCGTGGAGGCGGCGAGCCAGTACAGCGCCGCGAGTGTGGATGCCGACGACCGCCAGGCGCCCCGCATCGGGGTTCTTCTCGGCGATCTCATGAGCGATCCGCCGCTGCGTTCGCTTCAGGTCGTCATGCTCCAGCACGACACTCTCGTTCACTTCACTCGCTTCCTTCTTGGCCTCACAGGACCTGGTTAAAGGACGTCTGCACAGTAGCAGCGAGGGCGGCGGGTTGGGTTAGGTTCTCGCCGGACAACAGCGGCGAGAACCTAACCCAACCCGCCATTATCCGCCGCTCCGTTTGGGATGAGATGGGGCTCTCCTCGCTCCGGGAAAGGCAGCTCGATTTGGTCGAAGTCGCGGGGGGCGACGGTGGGTTCGAAGACCTCTTTTGCCTCCTCGATCACGGTGCCGACGTGGTAGCGGGAGGAGATGTGGACGAGGGCGAGCAGCTTCACGTGCGCCTCGGCGGCGACCGCAGCGGCCTGACCGACGGTCGAGTGGCCGGTTTCGGCCGCCCGCTGCACCTCCTCCTCGGCAAAGCTGGCGTCGTGGATGAGCAGGTCGGCGTCGGCCGCGGCGGAGACGGTGGCCGGGCTGGGCGCGGTGTCGCCGGTGATGACGAGGGTGCGGCCGGGGCGGCTGGGCCCCATCACCCGGTCGGGCGTGACCGAACCGGCTTCGCCCTCAACCGTTTCGCCGCGCTGCAGGGCGGCGTATGCCGGGCCTTCCGGCACGCCCGCGGCTGCTGCAGCGTCGGGGTCGAAACGGCCCGGCCGCTCGTCCTCGACCAGTGCGTAGCCGAGCGCACGGGCGCCGTGGGCGGCTTCGAAGGGCCGCACCTCGTAGTCGTCGTGCGGGACTGCCTCATCGGCTTTGAGCTCGATCAGGTCGACCGTGAACTTCAGCCGCCCCACCAGTGGGGAGAAGACCTGGAACAGCTCGGTCAGGCCCGGCGGCCCGTAGATCTTCAGCGGCACCCGTCGGTCGGTCAGGTCATAGGTCTTCAGCAGCCCCGGCAGCCCCAGCACGTGGTCGGCGTGGAAGTGGGTCAGGTAGATCTCATCCGCCTGCACCAGCCCCAGCGACCGCTGCATCTGCCGCTGGGTTCCTTCCCCGCAGTCGAACAGCAACCGCTCTCCCCCACGGCTGACCAGCACGCTCGCCGTCGAGCGCCGCGACGAGGGCACCGAGCCGCCCGTCCCGAGGAAAGTCACAGCCAAATCCATCGGCCGCGAGCCTACGCGAAGTTAGCGAGCGCCTACTTGGTGTCTTTGAAGCCCTGGTCGATCCAAGGCATGAGGTCGCGGAGATCATGGCCGACCTCCTCGATTTCGTGCCCCGCCGCCTCGCTGCGCATGCGGTCGAAGGACTCGCCGCCGGCGCGGTTCTCGGCGATCCACTCTTTGGCGAATTCGCCCGACTGGATCTCGGAGAGGATCTGCTTCATCGCCGCGCGGGACTCCTCGCCGATCACCCGTTTGCCGCGGGTCATGTCGCCGTACTCGGCGGTGTTGGAGATCGAGTAGCGCATCCCCTGAATGCCCTTTTCGTACATCAGGTCGGCGATCAGCTTCAGCTCGTGCAGGCACTCGAAGTAGGCGAGGCGGGGGTCGTAGCCGGCCTCAACCAGGGTCTCGTAGCCGGCGCGCACCAGCTCCGAGGCGCCGCCGCAGAGAACGGCCTGCTCGCCGAAGAGGTCGGTCTCGCACTCGTCCTTGAAGGTCGTCTTGATGACCGCCGCGCGGCCGCCGCCGATCCCGGAGGCGTAGGCAAGGACGAGGTCGTGGGCTTCGCCGCCGGCGTCCTGGTGGACGGCCATCAGGCAGGGCACGCCACTGCCTTCCTCGTACTGGCGGCGAACCAGGTGGCCCGGGCCCTTCGGCGCGACCATGCCGACGTCGACGCCCGGGGGCGGCTCGATCTCGCCGAAGTGGATCGCGAAGCCGTGGGCGAAGAGCAGCAGGTTGCCGGGGGCGATCCCGTCGGCGATCTCCTCGCGCCAAACTTCGGCCTGTTTCTCGTCCGGCAGCAGGATCATCACCAAATCGCCGCGGCTGGCGGCTTCGGCGACGTCGAGCACCTCGAGCCCGGCGGCTTCGGCCTTGGCGCGGCTGGAAGAGTCAGGGCGGAGGCCGACGACAACCTCGACGCCGGAGTCCTTGAGGTTGAGGGCGTGGGCGTGACCCTGGGAGCCGTAGCCGAGGATGGCGACGGTCTTGCCGTCGAGCTTGCTCAGGTCAGCGTCTTTGTCGGTGAAGATGTCGTCGGTTCGCATGGCGAGGCAGGCTACCTGAGATGAGGTACTCATCTGAGCGCGCGCCTCATCAGCTTGCCCGAAGGCGTGCGCGGTAGCGCCGAAGCGAGCTCCACCCGCTTCGGCACTTTGAAGGCGGCCAGCGACTCGGCGCAGTGGCGGCGCAGTTGGTCCGGCGTCGCTTCGGAGCCGCTCTCCAGCACGACGACGGC
This sequence comes from Solirubrobacterales bacterium, assembly GCA_051961955.1. Lineage (GTDB taxonomy): Bacteria > Actinomycetota > Thermoleophilia > Solirubrobacterales > 70-9 > VAYN01. The sequence goes on along the minus strand of JBQCCT010000019.1, from coordinate 4,178 downwards.
GGTCACCGCCTGCTGCCACTCCGGGTCCTCGCGGCCGATCACCGCCGCGTCGGCCACCTCCGGGTGGCGCAGCAGCACCTCCTCGACCTCAGCCGGGACCACGTTCTCGCCGCCGCTGACGATCATGTCGTCGATCCGGTCCTGGACGTAGAGGAAGCCTTCCTCGTCGATGTAGCCGAGGTCGCCGGTGTGGAGCCAGCCATCGGCGTCGGCACGGCCGGGGGCGACGGTCGGGCCCTGGATCAGGATCTCGCCCTCCTGGATGCGCAGGTGCGTGGTCAACAGCGGCCGCCCCGCCGAGCCGAGCTTGCGCCGGGCGTCGGCCGGGGCCAGCGTCGTCACCTGCGAGCAGGTCTCGGTCAGGCCGTAGGTCTGGACCACGGTGGCCCCCCGGGCGATCGCCTCTTCCAGCGGCTCCTCGGGCACCGGCCCACCGCCGACCAGGATCGCCCGCGGCCCGGAGAGGTCGGCGCCGGCATCGAGCAGCCGGGTCAGCATCGTCGCCACCAGCGAGACGACGGTGATGCGGTCGCTCTCCAGAGCCGCCGCCACCCGGTCGGCATCGAAGCCGTCGTGGACGACCGCGGTCGTACCGTAGATGACGCTGCGCATGACGATCCCCAGGCCTGCGATGTGGCTGAGCGGGACGCAGCAGAGCCAGCGGTCCTCCGGTGAGACGCCGATGTTGAAGCCGGAGGCGACCGCGTTCCAGAGGAAGTTCCCGTAGCTGAGCGCGACCGGGCGCGGGGCGCCGGTGCTGCCGCTGGTCAGCACCCGGCAGCAGATGTCGTCCATGTCGTGCTCGCCCAGCAGCGGCATGTCGGCCTCGGTCTGGGTCAGCTGGCCGGGGTCGTCGAGATCGATGATCGGCTCGACCGTCTCGACCACCGCCGCCCGCTCCGCCGCGGTCAGCCGCGGGCCCAGCGGCAGCAGCGCCGCGCCCACCTTCAGCAGTGCGTGCAGCAGCACCACCTGCTCGCGCCGCGGGTGCATCGTCAGCGCCGCCGTCGAGCCGCGTCGCACCCCCATCGCGGCCAGCCGGCGCGCGACCCAGGTCGCCTCGGCCTCGAGCTCGGCGTAGGTCATCTCGGCGCCGTCGGCGATCAGCGCCGTCCGGTCGGGACAGCTGAGGGACCTCTGCGCTAGCCAGTCGTCGAGCTTCATCGGCGGGATATCGTCCCCATCATGCCCAAACGCCACAAACAGGCTCCGCCTGAAGAGACCCTGTACGCGCCGATCGAGTGGACCGCCGGTCCCGGCGCATACGAAGACATCCGCTACGAGACCGGCGACGGGATCGCCAAGGTGACGATCGACCGGCCCGACGTCCTCAACGCCTTCCGGCCGCAGACGCTGATCGAGGTCTCGGCGGCGCTGGAGCTGGCGCGCGAGGACCCCGAGGTGGGCGTCATCGTCCTCGCAGGCGAGGGCGAGCGGGCGTTCTGCTCCGGCGGCGACCAGACCGTCCGCGGCGACACCGGCTACATGCCGGAGGGGGCCTCGGTGGGGCGCTTTCACGTCACCGACCTGCAGGTGCAGATGCGGCGGCTGCCGAAGCCGGTGGTGGCGATGGTCGCCGGCTACGCGATCGGCGGCGGCCACATCCTCCACGTCTGCTGCGACATGACGATCGCCGCCGACAACGCCGTCTTCGGCCAGACCGGGCCGCGGGTAGGCTCCTGGGACGGCGGCTTCGGCGCCTCGTTGCTGCGCGACCTGGTCGGAACCAAGAAGGCGAAGGAGTTCTGGCTCCTCTGCCGGCAGTACGGCGCCGGGGAGGCGCTGGAGATGGGACTGGTGAACACCGTGGTGCCGCTGGCGGACCTGGAGCGGGAGACGGTGGCCTGGTGCCGCGAGATGCTCGCCCTCTCCCCCTTCGCGCTGCGCCTGGTCAAGGCCAGCTTCAACGCCCACGAGGACGGCTACGCCGGCATCCAGCAGCTGGCCCACGACGCCAACCTGCTCTTCTACGGCAGCGAAGAGGCAGCCGAGGGGCGCGAGGCCTTCAAGGAACGGCGGGCGCCGGAGTTCGACAAGTTCCCGAGGCGCGCATGAGCGCCCGGCAGGCGGGAGGTTCGCGATGAGGATCTGGCTGATGGCGGCGCGGCCGCGGACGCTGCCGGCGGCGGTGGCACCCGTCCTCGTCGGAACCGCGGCCGCGGTGCAGTGGCTCGGGCACCTGCCGCGCTGGGGGGCGTTCCTCGCCGCCCTGGTCGGCTCGATCTTCATCCAGATCGGCACCAACCTCGCCAACGACTACTCCGACGCCAAGCGCGGCGCCGACACCGCCGACCGGCTGGGACCGGTGCGGGTCACGGCGAGCGGGCTGGTCACCCCGCAGCGGGTGCTGCGGGCGACCTGGATCGCCTTCGCGGTGGCGGTCGTCTGCGGCATCTACCTGGCGACGGTGGCCGGCTGGGTGATCATCGCGATCGGCGTCTTCTCGATCGCCGCCGGCGTCCTCTACACCGGCGGGCCGCGGCCGTACGGCTACGAGGGCTTCGGCGAGGTCTTCGTCTTCATCTTCTTCGGCCTCGTCGCCGTCAACGGCTCCTACTTCGTGCAGCTGGAGCACCTCGACGCGCTGCCGCTGGGGCTCTCGATCTCGGTCGGCTTCCTCGCCACCGCGATCCTCGGCGTCAACAACGTCCCCGACCTCGAGACCGATCGCCGCGCCGGCAAGAACACGCTGGCGGTGCGGATCGGCCGCGAGGCGGCGGTGAACCTCTACCGCCTGCTGATCCTGGGAGCGTTCGTCGTCCTGCCGATCGCACTGGCGGCGGGCGAAGCGAGCGCGCTGCCGCTGATCGGGCTGCTAGCGGCGCCGATGGCGATCCGCCCCACCCGCATCCTGCAAGAGCACCGCGACGGTCCGGCGCTGAACGGCGTCCTGGCGGCGACTGGGGCGCTGCTCGGCGTCTACAGCCTGCTGGTCACCGCCGGGTTGCTGATCTCGGCCTGAATAAGTGAGAAGGTGAGGCATGCGCCTCGGATCGGTTGAGGTCATCCCCTACGCGCTGCCGTTCAAGCGGCCCTATGTGACCGCGCGCGGGGTTCTGCAGCGGCGCGAGATGGTGCTGCTGAGGGTGCGAGACGAGGACGGGGTCATGGGGCTCGGCGAAGCGGTGCCGCTGTCGTTGCGGGGCGGTGTGGGGTTGGAGGGGGTGGTGCGGGAGCTGGAAGGGTGGGCGGAGAAGCATGAGGCCGTCGTGGGACAGGAGGCCGAGGGACTGTCCGCACCGTCTCGGTGCGCGGTGACTACGGCACGGATGGATTTGCTGGGTAGAAGGGCGGGAGACGGGTGGGGGTCGGGGTTCGAAACCGTTCCATGTAACGCCACGCTTGTCGCGGGGCTCCCAGAGGAGGTAGCGGCCGAGGCGGAAGCGTGGGCCCAGGCCGGTTTTACGACTTTCAAGCTCAAGCTCGGTGCCGAGTCCGCTTCAACCCTTGCTGTACAAGGACTCACGCGGACTCGCGACGGGGATGTCGCGCAGGTCAAGGCGGTGCGGGAGGCGGTTGGGGATTCGGCGCGGATTCGGGTGGATGTGAACGCGGCTTGGGACGTGGAGACCGCGAAGAGGCGGCTATCCGAGCTCGAGCCGTTTGAAGTCGAGTTGGCGGAGCAGCCCGTGGCGACGCTGGAGGAGATGGCGGGGCTCGCGGCTTGTACCTCGATCCCGCTTGCCGCCGACGAGAGCGTCGCGAGCCTCGACGAGGCGGAGCAAGCGGTTGCGCTGGGCGCCTGCGCCTACACCGGGATCAAGCTCTCCAAGGTCGGCGGGCCGGAAGAGGCGCTGGCGATCGCCGACGTCCTCCCCGCCTTCGTAACCAGCGCCCTCGACGGGCCGGTGGGGATCGCGGCGGGAGCACAGGTCGCGCTCAGCCTCGCCGAGCACCCCGAACGGATGGAGCTCGCGCACGGGCTCGCGACGCAGCGGCTCTTCGCCGAGTCGATCGCCGCGGTCGAATGCGAGTTGCGCGATGGGATGCTGCACCTCCCCCCCGGTCCCGGACTCGGGGTCGAGATCGACGAGGAGGCGCTGCAGGCGCATCGCATTTAGCCTGCACGTGTCACTTTTGTGGCCATATAGGCCACTAAAGCGACACGCCACCCGATGGATTCCACCAACGCCAACACCGCCCTCGCCTCCGCCTTCGCCGAGGAGCTGGCGCGGGGG
>JBQCCT010000018.1:0-9730 GCA_051961955.1 Solirubrobacterales bacterium | reverse complement strand
TTCGCTGGGTCTCCTGCGCTAAAGCCGCAGATAAAGGGGTACGTGACGAGAGGGCGCCGCGGGCACCCTCTCGTCCGTGGCTGAAATCGAAGTGCCTGTTTGCCAGGACCTAAAAGATCTGACATACTGCCACTTAGATTTCTTAGGCTCAGATCACGAAACACCTGGAGGAAGGCAAGAAAGTGGCAAAGACGATCGGTATCGACCTCGGCACGACCAACTCGTGCGTCGCGGTAATGGAGGGCGGCGAGCCCACCGTTCTGGAGAACGCGGAGGGCGGGCGCACCACCCCGTCGGTCGTCGCCTTCACCGAGAGCGGCGAGCGCCTCGTCGGCACCGTCGCCAAACGGCAGGCGGTGATGAACCCGGAGAACACGATCTTCTCGATCAAGCGCTTCATGGGCCGCAAGGAGGCCGAAGTCAAAGAGGAGGAGACGATCGTCCCCTACCAGGTCGAGGCCGGGCCGAACGGGGACGTCCGCGTCGACGCGCGCGGCAAGCAGTACAGCCCGCCGGAGATCAGCGCGATGATCCTGCAGAAGCTGAAGGCCGACGCCGAAGCGAAGCTCGGCGAAACGGTCGACAGCGCCGTCATCACCGTCCCCGCCTACTTCAACGACGACCAGCGCCAGGCGACCAAGGACGCCGGCAAGATCGCCGGCCTTGACGTCAAACGGATCATCAACGAGCCGACCGCGGCCTCGCTCGCCTACGGGCTCGACAAAGAGGAGACCGACCACGCGATCCTCGTCTTCGACCTCGGCGGCGGCACCTTCGACGTCTCGGTGCTGGAAATCGGCGACGGCGTCTTCGAGGTGAAAGCGACCGCCGGCGACAACCACCTCGGCGGCGACAACTGGGACAAAGCGATCGTCGAGTGGCTGGTCTCCGAGTTCAAGCGCGACCAGGGCGTCGACCTCTCGCAGGACAAAAACTCGCTGCAGCGCCTCTACGAGGCGGCGGAGAAGGCGAAGATCGAGCTCTCCTCAACGCAGGAGACGCAGATCAACCTCCCCTTCATCACCGCGGTCGAGGGGCAGCCTAAGCACCTCGACCTGAAGCTGACCCGGTCCAAGCTGAACGAACTGACCGGCGAGCTGCTCGACCGCGTGGTCGGACCGGTGAAACAGGCGCTGGCCGATGCCGACACCGCGGTCGACCACGTCGTCCTCGTCGGCGGCATGACCCGGATGCCGGCGGTCCGCGAGAAGGTCAAAGAGCTGACCGGCAAGGAGCCGCACCAGGGCGTCAACCCGGACGAGGTCGTCGCCGTCGGCGCCGCGATCCAGGCGGGCGTGCTCGGCGGCGAGGTCAAGGACGTGCTGCTGCTGGACGTGACCCCGCTGACGCTGGGGATCGAGACCAAAGGCGGCGTGATGACGAAACTGATCGAGCGCAACACGACGATCCCGACGAAGAAGTCGGAGATCTTCTCGACCGCCGAGGACCACCAGCCGTCGGTGGAGATCCACGTGCTCCAGGGCGAGCGCGAGATGGCCAGCGGCAACAAGAGCCTGGGCAAATTCCAGCTCACCGGCATCCCGCCGGCGCCGCGCGGCATGCCCCAGATCGAGGTCGCCTTCGACATCGACGCGAACGGGATCATCAATGTCACTGCGACCGACAAAGGCACCGGCAAAGAGCAGAAGATCGAGATCAAATCCGGCTCCGGCCTCTCCGACGAGGAAATCGAGCAGATGGTCTCCGACGCCGAGTCCCACGCCGAGGAGGACCGGGCGCAGCGTGAGCTGGCCGAGGCGCGAAACCTCGCCGAGAACGCCGCCTACCAGGCGGAGAAAGCCATCGATGAGGCGGGCGACAAAGTCGACGACGGCGCCAAGGAGGATGCGCGCACCGCGATCAAAGAGGTGCGGGACGCGCTCGAGTCGGGCTCGAGAGAGGAGCTCGACGCCAAGACCGAGGCGCTGAACACGGCGATGACCAAAGTGTCCGAGCAGATCTACGCGGCTGCGTCCGCCGAGCAGGCCGCAGCCGACGGCGGCTCCGAGAACGGGGCTGCTGATGAGGAGGAGGTTGTCGAGGCCGAGGTCGTTGACGAGGAGGGCAAATGAGTCGCCCCTCCGACGAGCAAGGGACTGAGGAGCTCCGGCCCGCGGGTCCTGTCACCGAGGGTGACTCTCCGGCTAACCCGCCGGAGAGCTCACCCTCGGCGCCACCCGCGGGAGGAGCGGATCAGGCCGAGGCTCGCGAGGTCGAGGAGGACTTCGATGCGCTTCTCGCTGACGCTCACCGGGAGCGGGATGAGTACCTCGAGCTCGCTCAGCGGACGAAAGCCGATTTCGAGAACTACCGCAAGCGGATGAGCGCAGAGGTTCAGGCCGCGCAGGCTCGGGGGAAGGCTGAAGTGGCGCGGGAAGTAATTGATGCGGTCGACAACCTGGAGCGCGCCCTGGAGGCGGCGGACAGCGACAAGGGACTCGTTGCCGGTGTCGAGATGGTGCTCTCCGGCTTGCGGGAGACCTTGAAGCGACACGGCGTCGAGGCTGTCGATCCCAAGGGGGAGAAGTTCGACCCCAACCTGCACGAGGCCCTTTCCACCCAGCCCGTGGACGGAGCCGAGCCAGGCGTCGTCGTCGAGGTGATGCAGAAGGGCTACCGGATGGACGAGCAGTTGATCCGTCCCGCTCGCGTGGTGGTGAGCAGCTAGGAGAGCGGTGGCGGACGAGCTCTACAAGACGCTGGGGGTTGCGAAGAAAGCCTCGCAGGACGAGATCAAGAAGGCGTACCGGAAACTGGCCCGGCAATACCACCCTGATCGCAACCCCGGCGACGAGAAGGCGGAGGAGAAGTTCAAGGAGATCTCCGCCGCTTATGACGTCCTCTCGGATCCGGAGAAGCGCAAGCAGTACGACGCCGGCGGGATGTTCGGCTTCGGCGGCGGCCAGGGACCGTTCGGCCCGGGCGCGGGCGGCGGCCAGGCCGGCGGCTTTGGCGGCTTCGACTTCGGCGACATCTTCTCCTCGGTCTTCAACCGCGGTGGTGGCGGCGGGCGGCCGCAAGCGCAGCAGGTGCGCGGCCGCGACCTCGAGACCGAAACGTCGCTGACCTTCGACCAGGCGATCAACGGCGCCCTGATCAGCGTCACCGTCCCCAAGTCGAGCCGCTGCTCCACCTGTCACGGCAGCGGCGCCAAACCGGGCACCTCCCCCGTCACCTGCCCGCGCTGCGAAGGGCGCGGGATCGAGGCCCAGGGCCAGGGCTTCTTCTCGATCAGCCAGCCCTGCCCGCAGTGCGGCGGCGCCGGCCAGATCGTCGAAGACCCCTGCCCCACCTGCGGCGGCTCCGGCCTCACCCAGCAGACCAAGCGCTACAAAGTCAACGTCCCGGCCGGGGTCAAGAACGGCACCCGCATCCGGCTCGCCGGCAAAGGCGAGGACGGTCCCCGCGGCGGGCCGCCCGGCGACCTCTACGTGACTACGCGCGTCCAGCAGTCCCCGGTCTTCAAGCGACTCGACGATGGCAACCTCGAGGTAACGGTGCCGATCTCGATCCCGGAGGCGCTGCGCGGCGCCACGATCGAGGTGCCGACGCTGGAGGGCACGAAGAAGATCAAGATCCCCCCTGGGACCAAGCACGGGACGATCCAGCGCCTGCGCGGCGAGGGCCCGCCAAAAGGCAAGGGCAAGGGGCGCGGCGACATCCGCTACCGACTGGAGATCGCCGTGCCGGCGGAGCTCAGCGACGACCAGCGTGAGGCCGTCGACAAACTCGCCGAGGCGCTCAACGGCGGCGACCCGCGGGCGGAGCTGCTGCGAAAGGCGGCGCACTGATGGCGACCTTCCGGCGTCAGATCAAGGCCACCTTCAACGAGGAGCAGGGCGTGTTCATGATCTCGGTCGCCGCCGAACTGGCCGAGATGCACCCACAGACGTTGCGCACGTACGAGGAGCGCGGGCTGATCGCGCCGCAGCGCTCGCCGAAAAACACCCGCCTTTACTCGCAGCGCGACGTCGAACGGCTGCGGCGGATCCAGCAGATGACCCACGAAGGGCTGAACCTGGCCGGGGTGGAAATGGTGCTGGCCCTGGAAGAGCAGGTACAGAGGCTGCGGGCCGAGGTCGAGCGGATGCGCAAACGGATCGCCGAGCTCGAAGGGAGCGACGAGCAGAAGGGAGAGCGGAGCTGATGCAGGCGGACCGGTTCACGATCAAATCCCAGGAAGCAGTGGCGGCAGCCCAGTCGCTGGCCGCAACCCGGCGCAACCCCGAGGTCGCGCCGGCGCACCTCCTTGTCGCGCTGCTCGAACAGGCCGAAGGGCTCGTCGTCCCGATTCTGCAGCGGCTCGGCATTGATACCGCCGCCCTCGTCGCCCGCGCCAACGAGGCGGTCGCGGCGCTGCCGAAACTGAGCGGCGAGGGCGCGGAGCCGGGCTTCTCCTCCGCCTTGGCGCAGGTGATCCGCCAAGCCGAGAAGGAGATGGCAGCCAAGGGCGACGAGTACATCTCGACCGACCACCTGCTGCTGGCGCTGAGCGAGAGCTCGACCCTGCGCGAGCTGCTCCCCGACCGCGACTCGCTGGAGGGGTCGATCGCCGAGGTGCGGCCGCAGAAAGTCACCTCTCCCAACCCGGAGAGCACTGCCCAGGCACTGGAGAAATTCGGCCGCGATCTCACCGCCGAGGCGAAGTCGGGAAAGCTCGACCCGGTGATCGGACGCGACGAGGAGATCCGCCGTGTGATCCAGGTCCTCTCCCGCCGGACCAAGAACAACCCGGTGCTGATCGGCGACCCCGGCGTCGGCAAGACGGCGATCGTCGAGGGCCTGGCGCAGCGGATCGTCCACGGCGACGTGCCCGAGAGCCTGCGCGACCGGCGGGTGATCGCGCTCGACATCGGCTCGCTGCTGGCCGGCTCCAAATACCGCGGCGAATTCGAGGAGCGGCTGAAAGCGGTGCTGCAGGAGGTGCAGGAGGCCGCGGGCCAGATCGTCCTCTTCCTCGACGAGCTGCACACGATCGTCGGTGCCGGCGCCGCCGAGGGCGCGGTCGACGCCGCCAACCTGCTGAAGCCGATGCTGGCCAGGGGCGAGCTGCGCGCGGTCGGCGCGACCACGCTCGACGAGTACCGCAAGCACATCGAGAAGGACGCGGCGCTGGAGCGGCGTTTCCAGCCGGTGCTGGTCGGCGAGCCCGACATCAACGACACGATCGCGATCCTGCGCGGGCTGAAACCGCGCTACGAACAGCACCACGGCGTCCGCATCTCCGACGCGGCGGTGGTCGCAGCCGCGACCCTCTCGGAGCGCTATATCGCCGACCGCTTCCTCCCTGACAAGGCGATCGACCTGATCGACGAGGCCGCCTCGCGGCTGAAGATCGAGATCGACTCGGTGCCGACCGAGATCGACGAGGTCGAGCGGCGCATCCAGCAGCTGGAGATCGAGCGCGAAGCGCTGAAGAAAGAGACCGACGAGGCCTCGAAGGCGCGGTTGGAGACTCTGGAAAAGGACCTCGCCGACCTGCGCGAGGAGGCCGAGGCGCTGCGTACCCGCTGGCAGAACGAGAAGCAGCCGATCGAAGCGATCAAGCAGATCAAGGCCGAAGGGGAGGCAGCTCAGCAGGAAATCGAGCAAGCTGAACGCGACGCCGACCTGCAGCGTGCCGCCGAACTCCAATTCGGCGCTCTCCCTGAACTGAGGCAGAAGCTCAAAGAGCAGGAAGCGCGGCTGGAGGAGCTGCACGCCGGCGGCGGCGAGGTCCTGCTCTCCGACGAAGTGACCGAGGAGGACGTGGCCGAGGTCGTCGCCAAATGGACCGGCATCCCGGTCAGCCGCCTGATGGAGGGCGAGGTCGAGAAGCTGGTCCATATGGAGGAGCGCCTGCACGATCGGGTGATCGGCCAGGACGAGGCGATCGCCGCCGTCTCCAACGCGCTGCGCCGCTCGCGCGCCGGGCTCTCGGACCCGAACCGGCCGATCGGCAGCTTCCTCTTCCTCGGCCCGACGGGCGTCGGCAAGACCGAGCTGGCGAAGGCGCTGGCCGAGTTCATGTTCGACAGCGAGCAGGCGATCGTCCGCCTCGACATGTCCGAGTACATGGAGAAACACACCGTGGCGCGGCTGATCGGCGCGCCCCCCGGCTACGTCGGCTACGAGGAGGGGGGGCAGCTGACCGAGGCGGTGCGGCGGCGGCCCTATGCGGTGGTGCTGCTGGACGAGATCGAGAAGGCCCACCCCGACGTTTTCAACACGCTGCTGCAGCTGATGGATGACGGCCGGCTAACGGACGGCCAGGGCCGCACGGTCAGCTTCACCAACACGGTCCTGATCATGACCTCCAACGTCGGCTCCGAGCGGATCGTCGGCGAGTCGGTCGACGAGAAGATCCGCGAGCAGATCGAAGAGGTGCTCGCGGCGACCTTCAAGCCGGAGTTCCTCAACCGGATCGACGACACGGTGATCTTCCACCGCCTCTCGAAGCAGGACATCGGCCGCATCGTGCAGTTGCAGGTGGACCAGCTGGTCGGCCGGGTGCGCGAGCGGGGCATAGAGATCGAGCTGACCGACGAGGCGCGGACCCTGCTCGGCAACCTCGGCTACGACCCCACCTACGGGGCGCGGCCGCTGAAGCGCGTGGTCCAGAAGCAGCTAGTCGACAAGCTGGCGCTGAAGATCCTCGAGGGCGAGTTCAAGGAAGGCGACGTGGTCCGCGTCGACGCCGCCGAAGGCGAAATCGTCTTCGCGCGCGCCGAGGCGCCGGTGACTACCTCTGCATAGCCCTACCCAGTAGTTGCTAAAGCCCTTCCCGAGCCTCATCCTCTGGGCAATTCCTGCCGAAACATCCGTACGACAAAGGTGCTCTTAAGGTGGAGCCGTCAAAGTCAAAGAACCTTGACGGCTTGGGAGGCCGCTTAAGCTACTTCGACCGCCAGTTGATGAACGACGACCAGACCCCGATCAACGCACGCCCGCAGCGGCGCTCGGAGGCCTTCGAGGACCTCTCGCTGGCGCTGCGCGAGCATCTGATCTGGCCCGTCCAGGACCACTTCCTCGGGCTCGGCGATCGCGGTCGCGCGGTCGTCGCCGGCAGTGCCGCGGTGCTGGCCCTGGGGATCGGCGTCGCCGGTTACTCGGCGATCGACTCCGGCGGCTCGAACATGAGCAACGCGGCGCAGGTCGCGGTCGCCCCGGTGAACGCCCCACATTCGGCCCGCGTCCGGAAGCCCAAACCCGCCCCCACCCTGCACGGCGCCGCGCCGGTCTTCAAGCCGCCACAGGAAGACTCTTCCCTGGCCGACTCGAAGGCGGTCGAACGCGAAGCCGCCGCCGCGACCGCGAACAACACCGGCAACGCCGCCACCGACACGATCTCCTCCTCGCCGGCCGGCCGTGCCGCCGACGCCTCCGCTTTCTCCTCCTCCTCGGCCCCGGTCACCCCCGACGGCCCGCCCGCCGGCCCCGCCGCGCTCGCCGTCGCGCGTGAATTCGCCGAGGGCTTCGTCGTCTACGAGACCGGTGGCGACAAGAGCACCGTCCGCAAGGCCTTCAAGGCGACCGCCGCACCGGAACTGACCAGGGCCCTGCTGCGGCGCCCGCCGCGCCAGCCGGCCGGGGTCGAAGTGCCGAAGGCGAAAGTCCTCAACGTGGTGCCTGCCCCCTCGCACGGGACGATCTACCCACTCAGCGTGTCGCTGCTGCGGGTCGGGGTGACGAGCGAGCTGCGGCTGGAGATGGAACAGCTGAAAAACAAAGAGTGGCGCGTCACCAACGTCCTCGGCTGATGGAGCGCGCACGCAAGATCAAGGCGGTCGTCGCGACCGCGGCGGCCACGGCGGCACTGGCGGTGCCGGTCGCTGTCGCCCGTGCCGAGGCGGCGAGCGCGCTGGCGCCGACCCCGGGCGCGACGCTGGAAGCTCCCGCGACCCCAAACGAAAACAAGGACGGGGTCAAGCACGGCGCCACCCTGGTGCCGCCTCCGGCGCCGGCCACCCACACGCCGCCACCGAGCGGCGGTGTCAGTGCCGGCAGCGGCAAGACCCATGAAAGCGAAAATGCGGAAACCGGCGGCACGGAAACCGAAACTGGCGCCACCGGCCCGAACCCGATCTTCACGGTCCCCTCGCTTCCCGCCTCGAGCTGCGCGATCAGCGGCGTGCCGCCGACCCTGATCCCGATCTACCAGCGCGCCTCGGCCAGGTACGAACTCGGGCCGCAGGGACCGGCCGTTCTGGCCGGAATCAACGCGGTCGAGACCGCTTTCGGCACCAACCTCGGCCCCTCCTCGGCCGGCGCGGTCGGCTGGATGCAGTTCATGCCGGAAACCTGGGCCACTTACGGAGTCGACGCCAACGGCGACGGTGTCGCCGACCCGAACAACCCTGAAGATGCGATCTTCGCTGCCGCCAGCTACCTGAAAGCGGCGGGGATGCCGGCCGACACCTACGGCGCGATCTTCGCCTACAACCACGCCGACTGGTACGTCGAAGAGGTACTCGCCAACGCCGGCTGTTACGCCGATGAAGTCGGCGCCAACTCGTTCAGCGCTGTCGGGCTGGGGGCGCAGATTCCGGTCATGGTCTGCCAGCCGGCACCCGACTGGAAAGACCAGATCCCCGAGGAATACATGAGCGCCTTCGAGGACGCCGCCGCTCGCTACGAACTCGGCAAGCGCGGCGTCTGGACGCTGGCGGCGATCGCCCACCTCGAGTCCAACTTCGGGCGCGGGATGACCAAACACCAGCTGCAGACCGAAAGTGCGCTCGGGCTCGACCCGGTGGAGTGGAAACGCTACGCGGTCGACGGCAACAACGACGGCAAGGTCCGCCACGGCGACATCGCCGACGCGGCGGCGACGCTGGCGCGGATGATCTGGTCGCGCGGCAGCATCGACGCCGGCGTCTTCACCCACAACCAGGCTCAGTGGTACGTCGAAGAGGTCAACCAGGAGGCCGGCGAAATCGAAGGCGGCTGCAAGGTCCACTACATCGACTGGCGGATTGCCCCGCTCTCGACCGGCTTCGAGACCCCGGGCGCGAACGCCGTCCTCAGCCCCGACGGCCTCGCCAGCGCCCCACGCAGCGCGCCCCCGGCCGTGAAGGCCGTGATCGCGGCGGCCAACTCGATCTCCAAAACCCCCTACGTCTGGGGCGGCGGCCACGGCTCCTGGTACTCCTACGGCTACGACTGCTCCGGCGCCGTCAGCTTCGCCCTCTACGGCGGCGGCCTGCTCGACACCCCCCTCACCTCCGGCGCCCTCGAGAGCTATGGCGAACCGGGCCCTGGCAAGTGGATCACCATCTACGCCAGCCCCACCCACACCTACGCCGTGATTGCCGGCCTGCGCTGGGACACCGTCGGCGACGCCTCCGGCACGGGCCCCCGCTGGCATCCCGAGCCTCCATACCCCGAAGGCTTCGTCGTCCGGCACCCGGCCGGCTACTGATCCGTTCAGGGACCAATCTCATTCGGTATAGGGAGGGGTGTGTGTCCCTATCGCTCCCTGGGTTGCTCGCCTGAGCGGTGCTGGCTGACCGCGAACGTCGCTGGTGCGAGCAACAGCACGCCGGTCGCGAGAGGGACACACACCCCTCCAAGCGACAGAGCTTCGGCAGACGCTGAACCGCGAGACCGCGAGAAACCTTGCTGTACAAGGGTTTTTGCGGCTTCGTTGAGCTATTGATTCGCGCGGTTCCTTTCGGACGCCTACCGACCGGAAGGAACCGCGGATGGCCAACTTCGGGTCGGTGATGGACACCTCCGCAATCCTGTGGTT
>JBQCCT010000017.1:0-4965 GCA_051961955.1 Solirubrobacterales bacterium | reverse complement strand
GTCGTGCTCGATCTCGGGGCCCTCGGCGACGTGGTAGCCGAGGCCGACCATCGTGTCCTCGAGGAGACGCGTAGTGCGGGCGATCAGGTGCGGGTGGCCGGCCGGCCGCAGCGGCGCCCCCGGCAGGGTGACGTCGATCCGGTCGGTGACCAGGCGCGCCTCCAGCTCGCTGGCGTCGAGCCGCTCGGAGCTCGCCTCCAGCAGCGCCTCGAGCTCCTTGCGGGCGCGGTTGGCGGCGCCGCCGACGTGACCGCGTTCCTCCTGCGGCAGCTCGGCGATCCCGCGCAGGATCGTCGTCAGCTCGGCTTTGCGGCCGAGGAAGCGGACCCGCAGCTCCTCCAGCTCGGCGGAGCTCGCGGCGCCCTCGATCGCGGCGCCGGCCTCGGCCCTGATCTCCTCGATCCGCTCAAGCATCGGGCTGGGCCTCCGGCATAGTGGCGAGCGACGATAACCGCTGAGCGGCGATCGCAGCGGCCGCCGCGACGTTGAGCGACTCGGCGCCGCCGGACCGCAGCGGGATGGTGACCCGGGCCTCACACTGGGCGACTACCCCGGCGGGCAGTCCCTCGCGCTCGGCCCCAAGGCAGAGCGTGGCGGCGCCGTCGAGCGCCTCCAGCCCTTCGCCGCCGTGGGCGACCAGTGCCACGCGCGGCTCCGGCGTCGCAGAGACATTGGCCTGCAGCGGCGGCTGGTTGAAGATCGAGCCCATGCTCGCCCGCACCGCCTTCGGCGAGAACGGATCGGCGCAGTCGGGGCCGAGGACAACCGGGCCGTCGATCAGAGCATCAGCGGTGCGAACAATCGTCCCGACATTGCCCGGGTCGCCAAGCCCATGCAAGTAGATACACGGGGAGGTGACCTGCAAATTGTCCCCGGTATGCGGGGACAATTTGTCGTCGCGCTGCCGCCAGACGGCTATGACCCTGGTTCCGGAGCCGAGGGACGAAACGTCTGCGAGCAGACCGGGCTCGACCTCCTCGCCTTCGAGTCCTGAGCCCTCTGCGACGAGAACGAACCGCGGCGCCGCCCCGGCGGCCAGCCCGGCCTCCAGCAGGTCCTCGCCCTCGGTCGCGAACAGGCCCTCGCGCTCGCGGTGCTTGCGGTCGCGCAGCTTGCGGACCAGCTTCAGCTTCTCGTTGTGGGGGCTCTCGATCATCTGCGGCGGGGTTGATTCGGTTCGGATCTGTCTTTTCTTCTCGGGGGTTTCTTCTCCTGGAACGAAAAAGCGGGCCGAAATTCGGCCCGCCGGGAGAGTGGAATGTTCAGTGCGACCTCAGGCGGCCGCACCCTCCCGGGCCAGCTCCACAAATCGGCGAAAGGCCTCGCGGTCGTGGACGGCGATCTCGGCCAGCATCTTGCGGTTGACCTGTACTTCGGCCTTGTTCAGGCCGTTGATCAATTCCGAGTAGCTCATGCCCTCGAGCCGCGCGGCGGCGTTGATCCGGGTGATCCAGAGCCGGCGGAAGGTCCGCTTTTTGTTGCGCCGGTCGCGGTAGGCGTACATCCCCGACCGCTGCACCTGCTCTTTGGCGAAGCGGTAGGAGGAATGCTTGCGGCCGAAGTAACCCTTCGCTTCCTTCAGCACCTTGCGGCGCTTCTTGCGCGCGTGGACGGAGCGCTTGACGCGGCTCACTTGCCACCCCCGAGGAGGTGGCGCACGGTCTTGGCGTCGTTCGGCGAGATCTCGACCGGTTTCGCCATCTTCCGCTTCCGCTTCGGCGACTTTTTCTCCAGGATGTGGCTGGAGTAGGCGCGGCGGCCGCGCAGCTTGCCGTTGGCGGTCTTCTTGAACCGCTTCTTGGCGCCGGAATGGGTTTTCATCTTCGGCATCGGGTCCGCTATTGAAGCAGACGGCCCACGCAGGCGGCATTCAACTAGCAACTAGTGCCAGAAAATAAGCTGCGGCCCGATGCGCATCCTCTACGTGGTCGGGACGCGGCCCAACTTCGTCAAGACTGCCCCCGTGATCGGGGCGCTGCGCGGGCGCGATCCCGAGGGCCGCCACGCGATCGTCCACACCGGCCAGCACTACGACCGGCTGATGTCCGAGGTCTTCCTCTCCGAGCTCGGGGTGCCGGCGCCCGACTACATGCTCGAGGTCGGCTCCGGCAGCCACGCCGCGCAGACGGCGCGGACGATGGAGCGGCTGGAGCCGGTACTGACCGACGAGCGGCCGGACCTGGTGATGGTCCCCGGCGACGTCAACTCGACCCTGGCGGCGGCGCTGACCGCGGTGAAGATGGGGATCCCGGTCGCCCACATCGAGTCGGGCCTGCGCAGCTTCGACCTGACGATGCCCGAGGAGGTGAACCGGATCGTCGCCGACCGCTTCTCTGAGTGGCTCTTCCTCCACAGTCCCGAGGCGGCGACGAACCTGGAGGCCGAAGGCATCCCCGGCGAGCGCATGCACATGGTCGGCAACACGATGATCGACACCCTGGTCGCGCTGGAAGAGCGCTTCCGCGCGGCGGGGACGGCGGCACGGCTCGGGCTGGCCCCCGGCAGCTTCGCGCTGGTGACCCTGCACCGTCCCGCCCTCGTCGACGGGCCGCTATTGGGAGAAACCGTCGCCCAGCTGGCGGCGCTGGCGCAGCAGACGCCGGTCGTCTTCCCGGTCCACCCGCGAACGAGGAAGATGATGGAGGGGCTGGAGCCCGACCACCCCGGCCTTCACCTGATCGAGCCGCTCGGCTACCTCGACTTCCTCTCGCTGCTCGCCGACGCCGGCGCCGTCCTCACCGACTCCGGCGGCATCCAGGAGGAGACGACCTATCTCGGCGTCCCCTGCTTCACCCTGCGCGACAACACCGAGCGGCCGGTCACCCTGACCTCGGGCACCAACGCCCTGCTCGGCCTCGACCCAGCGACCATATCCCGCATCCCGGTCCTGCTCGACGAGCGAGACGAGGCCCCAGCAGAGCCGCCGCCCCTCTGGGACGGCCACGCCGCCGAGCGAATCGCCGATGTGAT
This sequence comes from Solirubrobacterales bacterium, assembly GCA_051961955.1. GTDB lineage: Bacteria > Actinomycetota > Thermoleophilia > Solirubrobacterales > 70-9 > VAYN01. Next base: position 1,995 of record JBQCCT010000017.1, on the reverse strand, counting down.
CCTCGAGGCCGGCTAGGCGGCCGCGTCGGCGTCGCCGGCCGCGTCGCCCTCGGCGGGCGCGGCGTCGTCCTGACCGCTATCGGCGATCTTGTCGACCTCTTTGCTGGGGCCGAGCAGCATGCTCATGTTGCGCCCTTCCTGCAGCGGCGCGGACTCGATCGTCGCCAAGCCGTCGAGATCCTCGAAGAGCTTCTGCAGCAGATCCCTGCCCCGCTCCGGGTGGGCCTGCTCGCGGCCGCGGAACATGATCGTGACCTTGACTTTGTCGCGGTGCTTGAGGAAGCGTTCGACGTGGCCCTTCTTGGTCTCGTAGTCGTGGGTCGCGATCTTCGGCCGCAGCTTGATTTCCCGCACGTTGACCTGCTGCTGGTGCTTGCGCGCCTGCTTCTGCTTCTGCTCCTGCTCGTATTTGTACTTCGAGTAGTCGAGCAGACGGGTGACCGGCGGCTTCGAGTTCGGCGCCACCTCGACCAAGTCGAGATCGGCGGCCTGTGCTCGGCGCAGCGCCTCGGCGGTGTCGAGGATCCCCAGCTGCTCGCCGTCGGCGCCGATCAGGCGCACTTTCGGGACGCGGATCCGCTCGTTGATCCGGGTCGTGTCGCGCTCTGGTGGGCGCCGGTCGAACCTGCGTGGAACCGGCACTATCGAGAAAGGAGGTGGGACTTCAAGAGGACGAAACGGTAGGCAGACACGGGGCGCTCAGCGGCGGCTGGGGTTTTCGGTGCCTGCGATCAAGTTCGGCGCAGTATAGAGGCAGAGCGGCGGCGCCGTGAATCGCGGCCTCAACGAGCCTCGGTCTCGGCGCGGACCCGCGCGGCGAAGTCGGCCAGGGACATCTCGCCGAGGTCGCCGTCGGCGTGGGAGCGGACGGCGACGGCGCCGTTCTCCTCCTCGCGATCGCCGACGACCAGCATGTAGGGGTAGCGGCCGATCGCCGAGGCGTCGCGGATCTTCTTGCCGACCGACTCGGAGCGGTCGTCGACGGCGACGCGGACGCCGAGTTCGCGCAGCTGCTCGAAGGCGCGACGGCCGTAGTCGTTGTGGCGGTCGGAGATCGGCAGGACGATCGCCTGCACCGGCGCCAGCCAGACCGGGAAGCGGCCGGCGTAGTGCTCGATCAGGATCCCGGCGAAGCGCTCCATCGAGCCGAGCAGGGCGCGGTGGATCATCACCGGTCGGTGGGCGGCGTCGTCGGCGCCGGTGTAGTAGAGCTCGAAGCGCTCGGGCATCTGGAAGTCGAGCTGGCAGGTGCCGCACTGCCAGGAGCGGCCGAGCGCGTCGGTGACGTGGAAGTCGATCTTCGGCCCGTAGAAGGCGCCGTCGCCGGGGTTGAGCGTGTACTCGCGGCCCTGGCTGTCGAGCGCTTCGGCCAGCGCCGCCTCGGCCTCGTTCCACTGCTCCTCGCTGCCCATCGACTTCTCCGGCCGGGTCGAGAGCTCGACGTGGACGTCCTCGAAACCGAAGCGAGCGTAGAGCTCGTCGATCGCCTCGCAGATCGAGGCGACCTCGTCGCCGATCTGCTCCTCGGTGCAGTAGACGTGGGCGTCGTCCTGGGTGAAGGCGCGGACGCGCAGCAGGCCGTGGAGGACGCCCTCGCGCTCGTTGCGGGAGACGCGGCCGAACTCGGCCAGTCGCAGCGGCAGCTCGCGGTAGGAGTGGCGGTCGGCGGAGTAGACGAGGCAGGCGCCGGGGCAGTTCATCGGCCGCAGCGCGTAGCGGCGGTCGTCGTCCTCCATGAAGTACATGTCGTCCTTGTAGTTGTCCCAGTGCCCGGAGCGGTGCCAGAGGCTCTCGTCCATCACCTGCGGGGTGGCGATCTCCTGGTAGCCGCGCTTGCGCAGCTGCTCGCGGACCTCTGTCTCGATCGTCCGCAGCATCGTCGTCCCGTTGGGCAGCCAGAACGGCATCCCCGGCGCCTCCTTGCGCAGCATGAAGAGGCCGAGCTGGGGCCCGAGGCGGCGGTGGTCGCGCTCTTTCGCCTGCTCCAGACGCTCG
>JBQCCT010000016.1:0-9101 GCA_051961955.1 Solirubrobacterales bacterium | reverse complement strand
GCCGACCACCATCAGGTTGCCGTGCTCGGAGGCGAGCAGCTGCAGCAGCCGGTACTGGGCGTGGTTGGTGTCCTGGTACTCGTCGACGAGGACGTGGCGGAAGGTGCGGCGCCAGCGCTCGCGCACGTCCTCGAACAGCTCCATCGCGTTGACGGTGCGAACGAGGAGGTCGTCGAAGTCCATCGCGTTGGCTTCCAGCATCCGCTTCTCGTAGAGCGGGAAGGCTTCGGCGACGATCTCCTCGAACATGCTGCCCTGCATTTCCTCGTAAGCGGGGGCATCAATCAGTTGGTTCTTGGCGCCGGAGATCTTGTTGCGGACGGCCCGCGGCGGGAACCGTTTCGGGTCGACCCCAAGCTCGCCGAGGCAGCGTTTCAGCATCCGCAGCGAGTCGGCCTCGTCGTAGATCGTGAAGCTCTTCGAGTAGCCGAGCCGCTCGGCGTCGACGCGCAGCATCCGCGCGCAAGCGGAGTGGAAGGTGGTCACCCACATCGCCCGCACCGAGCGGCCGACCAGCTGGCCGACCCGCTCGCGCATCTCCGCCGCCGCCTTGTTGGTGAAGGTGATCGCGAGGATCTCCCCCGGTCGGGCCGCGCCGGTGGCGAGTAGGTAAGCGATCCGGTGGGTGAGGACGCGGGTCTTGCCCGACCCGGCGCCGGCCAGCGCCAGCAGCGGCCCGCCGCCGTGTTCGACCGCTTCGCGCTGAGGCGGGTTCAGCCCCGCCAGCAGCCGCTCGACCCGGTCGGCACCAGGTTCCGTAGGCGCTCCGGCAGCCCCCTCAGCCGCCCCGCCAGGCAGCTCGAACTCACCTTGCAGACTCACCTATCGAGCATAGCCACGCGCTCGGCGGGCGCCGGTAAACGGGACGGGTGCCCCTCCGACGGAGGCGTTCCTGTCAGCCACCCGCCGAAGAGCGGCCGGTGCGGGGCTCGATCTTCGCCGTCTCCGCCGAGGGACCGTTGCCCCCGTCCAACCGCGCGAGCCGCTCCTCGACAGCGGCAATCCGCTCGGAGAGGGCCTTGATCGCGTCGGCGATCGGGTCTGGCAGGTGGATCCAGTCCGCGTCGGGGCCTTCGACCCGCTTGCCGTCGAGTTTGACCGGGTGGCCGGGATTGCCGACGACAGTGGCGCCCGGCGGCACGTCCTCGATCACCACCGTGTTAGCACCGATCTTCGCCCCGTCGCCGACCGCGATCGGGCCGAGCAGCTTGGCGCCACTCCCCACAGTGACGTTGTCGCCTAGGGTCGGGTGGCGCTTGCCGCGCTGGAACCCGGTGCCGCCCAGGGTGACCCCCTGGTAGAGGGTGACGCAGTCGCCAATCACCGCGGTCTCGCCGATCACCACGCCGGAGCCGTGGTCGATGAAGAAGGCTTTGCCGATCACCGCAGCGGGGTGGATCTCAATCCCGGTGACAGCGCGGGTCAGGTAGGCGATGAACCGCGGCACCAGCGGCACCCCTGCCTCCATCAGGGTGTGCGCGGCACGATGGGCCAGCAGCGCCTGCACCCCGGCCCAGCTGCTGAGGATCTCGAAGGCAGAGACACCCTGTGCAGCGGGGTCGCGCTCGCGCGCGGCAGACACGTCCGCTCGAATCTCGCTTATCAACCGTTTCCAGCGATTCACGGTGAAAAGAAGGGTAGGGACATGTAGCGCTCACCTGAGTCGCAGACGATCGTCACTACCCGCCTGCCGGCCATCTCGGGGCGGGCGGCGACCTCCAAGGCCGCCCAGATATTGGCCCCAGAGGAAATGCCGGCGAGAACCCCCTCCTCCTGGGCGACCCGGCGGGCCGTCTCCAGCGCGTCCTCGTCGCCAATCGTCAGCACCTCGTCGATGACATCGCGGTCGAGTACCTCGGGGACGAAGCCGGCGCCGATCCCCTGGATCTTGTGCGGGCCGGGGTTGCCACCGGAGAGAACCGGCGAGCTGACTGGCTCGACCGCCACCACCAACGCCTCCGGCGCCCGTTCCTTCAGCATCCGGCCAACGCCGGTGATCGTGCCACCGGTGCCGACGCCGGCGACGAAGGCGCCGATCTCGCCGTCAGTGCCGCTCCAGATCTCCTCGGCCGTGGTGCGGCGGTGGATCTCGGGATTGGCGGGGTTGGAGAACTGCATCGGCATGAAGCCTTTGCGCTGCTCGCAGATCTCCTGCGCCAGGGCGACTGCCTCGTTCATCCCCCCCAGCGACGGCGTCTCCCGTACCTCGGCCCCGTAGGCACGCAACAACTTCCCCCGCTCGCGGCTCATCCCCTCCGGCAGGGTCAGGATCAGCTCATAGCCTCTCGCCGCGCAGACCATCGCCAAGGCGATCCCCGTATTACCGCTGGTCGGCTCCACCACCACCGAGCGGCCCGGCTGGATCAACCCCTCCTCTTCGGCCGCGTCGATCATCGCCACCCCGATCCGGTCCTTCACCGACCCACCCGGGTTGAAGTACTCCAGCTTCGCGCAGACCTGCCCAGCCGCCCCCTCGGCCATCCGGTCGAGCAGCACCATCGGCGTGTTCCCGACGACCGCTGAGGCCTCAGCTCCGATCCGCATCCCGGCGAGTCTAATCGGCGTCCTAGCGAGGAGCCCAAGCCGGGGCGCGGCCGAGCAGGCCTCCTCCCGGTGGAGTCAGATGCCCCGGGTTGCGCAGCCGGATGCGCACGAAGTGCGGCGGCACGCCCTTAGTGGGGCCGATAGAGAACGGACGTGGATCTCCGATCGCCGTAGTCACCGAGAGATCGATCTTGAAAAACGCCTTGAGTCCCAACCGAGATCAGCGCGAGGCCGGGGAGGTCGAGGACCAAGCGGGGCGGCCCATCCGCGCCGGTCATCGGCTTTTCCGGCTCGCGATGATCGAGGGGGGCTCAGATGAAATACATCCCCGAACCGGCCTCTTCGGCCTCGCGCCGGGCGACTTCGGCGATCGTGGTCTGACCAAAGACCTTGCGCAGGGCGGTGACGCCCTCGGCCCAGATCCCACCAGCCTCATCGGCCTCGGCGCCGACCTTGCCGTCGAGGGTCTGGACGACCTCGAGGACGGTGATCTCCTCGGCCGGGCGGGAGAGCGTGTAACCGCCGCGCATGCCGCGGTGGCTGGTCAGGAGACCAGCTCGACGTAAGGTCGAGAAAAGCTGCTCGAGGAACTGCTCGGGGATGTCGCGACGCTCGGCCAGCTCCTTGATCGGTACCGGTCGTTCGCCGGAACGGGCCAGCTCGGCTAGGGCGACAACCGCATACCTCGACTTTGAGGTAATTGAAATCACAACGAGTTTCTACCGCACCCCTCGGCTGGGTTAGGATCGGCTCAATGGGGCGCAGGAAGGCTATCCGGCGCCCACACTTGTCCCAGTCCCGCAACCTATTGATCGGAAAGCAGTCCTGACCGAGCGCCCCAACTGCCTTGTGATCGACGGTCACCCGCTCGTCCGTCTGGGTATCCGCAAGGCGATCGAGGATGGATTTGTCGTCCACGAGTCCTCCACGCGTGATGAGGCACTCGACCTGGTCCGCGACATCGGCGATTTCGACGTGGCGATCGTCGATATGCGCTGGCGCGGCAACGGCGACGGCAACTCACTCACAGGCCCCGATGCGATCCGCCTGCTCATCCGCTCGAGCCCGGCCCTGGGGATCGTTGCCCACGGCGAGCTGCCGGAACGTCATCTCGCCAACGCCGCGATGCAAGCCGGCGCCAGCGCCTATGTTGCCCGTACGGCGGGCGCGGCGGAGCTGCGGCGCGCGGTCGACGCCGCCGTCGCGCAGGAGCAGTTCGTCGACCCAAACGTCCCTCCGAAAGGCAGCCGCGGCAAATTGACCCGACGCCAGCGCGAGATCCTGCAGCTCCTGGCCGATGGGGAGTCCACCACCTTCGCCGCCCGCGAGCTCGACCTCAGTGAGGAGACGGTGAAGACCCACACCAAGAACGCACTCGCCCGTCTCGGCGCTAAAAATCGCACCCACGCCGTGGCGATCGCCCTGCGCGAGTGCCTGATCGACTGACTAGATCCAGCCGCGGTCGCGGGCCGTCAGCACTGCCTGGGCCCTGTCGACGGCGCCGATCTTGCCGTAGACGTTGTGAAGATGGGTGCGGATCGTTGAAACCGAGAGGTGCATTTCGGTCGCGATCTGCTTGTAGACCATCCCCTCGGAGAGGTGGCGAAGTACGTCGAGCTCGCGACTGGAGAGTGGGCAAGGCTCGCTGATCCGGGTTGCGTCCTGGGCTGGCAGCGGCAGCTCATAGAGAATGTCGCGGAGGGCGTCCTGGCTGAGCCCGGAGCGCTCGGCGCTGGTGCGCAGCCGCTCGGGGGCAATCGCCTCACCGTGGCAGTAATGGGCGACCATGTCGGCCGTCGCCACCATCGCCGCCAGCCCCTCGGCATCGTCGGCGTGATGGCGCTCAATCGCCACCGCAATCCGTTGCGGCAGGTTCCAGCGGCGGGCGAGAACGCCGCCGACGAGAGCGTGGTCGATCCCCAACTGCTCGCGTTCCTCGCGCAGGCGCTGCTCGGGGGTGCGGGAGACGGCGTCGAAGTAGACCTTGTAGCCGGGGTGCAGGCGGGAGATCACCAGCCGCCCGACGTCGTGCAGCAGTGCCGTTATGGCAAGCTCATCGCGTTCGACCCAGCCCACGACACGGCCGATTCGGTCGGCGGCGCGCTGGGTGGCGAGGGCGTGGACGCGGAAGCGCTCAGGCTTCAGCTCCCAGCCGCCATTGGACTCAAAGAAGTCAAAGCTGGGAGAGGTACCAGCAAGGGCGAGGATGCCAGCCGGCTTGAGGACCTCGAGCGCAGCGGGAATGCCGGCGACGCCGCCGGCGACGAAGCCACCGCGGTTGGCGTGACGCAGCACGGCGATCGAGAGAGCGACGTCGCTCTCCACCGCTTCCACGATCTCACCGGGGCGGGTCGTCTCGGCGGTGGCGGCGGCGATCACTCGATCGCGCGACTCAACCAGGACCGGGAAGCGCTCGACCGCCTCAAAGGCCTCCGCGAGGCGGCTACCGGGCGCGGGCGTGGCGCGCGATCCCGCTTTGGCGCCATCGGAAACCGACACGTCGCTGTGGCTCTGCGTAGTCGTAACGCTCATTGGCACAACTCATCGGCAACAAACGGCCAGAGGTTTAGCCCGGACTTTCTGACCAACCGGGCTTTGCCCTGCAGTTAGCGACGTTTCAAGTGCCGGCGAGTCGGCTCGAAGCGGCACGAATCCGCTCCAGGGAACGCTCGCGGCCAAGCACGGCGAGCGACTCGAAGATTCCGGGCGAGACCGAAGTGCCGGTGATCGCGACCCGGATCGGCTGGTAGAGCCTGCCGGGCTTGAGGTCGAAGCGTTCGAGCAGCGGTGCCAGTGCCTCCTCGATCGGGCCCGGCTCGAAGGGCTCGACGGCAGCGAGCGCATCGGCAGCAGCGGAGAGGATCTCCCCCGTCCCCTGTTTCATCACCTTGCCCCAGGCTTTCGGGTCGTCCACCGGCGACTCGAAGAGGAAGCGAATCAGCGGCCACACCTCCTCCAGCGTCTGCGCTTTCTCCTGGGCGATCGCGCAGGCGGCGCGGAGCTGCTCGTCGGGCTCGCGGCCGAGGTGACGAGCCACCGCCGCGGTGTAGTCGTCGAGCGGCATCTCGCGCATGAAGCGCCCATTCAGCCAGCGCAGCTTCTTCTCGTCGAAGATCGCCGCCGATTTGCCCACGTCTTCGACCCGGAAGCGGCGAACCAGCTCTTCGGTCGGCATGATCGTGGTGTCGTCGTCGGCGCCCCAGCCGAGCAGCGCCAGGTAGTTGCGCACCGCCGCCGGCAGATAACCGGCGTCGCGCAGCTCCTGCACCGAGGCGGCGCCGTGGCGCTTGGAGAGCTTCTTGCCGTCGGGGCCGTGCAGCAGGGGCAGGTGGGCGTAGCGGGGCGCCTCGAACCCCAGGGCCTCCAGGACCAGCAGTTGCTTCGGGGTATTGGAGAGGTGGTCGTCACCGCGCACTACCTCGGTGATCCCCATCTCGGCGTCGTCGACGGCGACGGCGAAGTTGTAGAGGACGGTGCCATCGCCGCGGGCGATCACGAAGTCGTCGTAGCTGGCGTTCGGGAAGCTGACCGGGCCGCGGATCAGGTCGTGGACGACGGTCCCGCCCTCGTCGGGGACACGGAGGCGGATCGCCGCGGTCGGGTCGTCAGTGGGCGTGCCGCGGTAGCCGCGGCCGGTACCGTGCTCGGCCTTCCAGGCCTCGACCTCCTTGGCGGTGGCGTGGTCGCGATAGGCATGGCCGGACTCCAGCAGCCGCTCCAGCGCCTCGCGGTGGCGGTCAGCACGCTCGAACTGGGAGACCGGGCCGATGTCCCAGTCGAGCTCCAACCATTCCATCGCGTCGATGATCTGGTCCCAGTTCTCCTCGGTCGAGCGCTCGCGGTCGGTGTCCTCGATCCGCAGCACCAGCTCCCCGCCGTCGTGCCGGGCGGCGAGCCAGTTATAGAGTGCCGTCCTCGCTCCGCCGATGTGCAGCGCACCGGTCGGCGAGGGAGCAAACCTGAGACGGGAGTTATCGCTTGGCATGTTGATCGGAGCGCATGTTTCCACTGGCGGCGGTCTGTCGAACGCCATCGCGCGCGGCAAAGAACGCGGTTGCGAATCTATCCAGATCTTTCACCAGAGCCCGCGCATGTGGCGGCCGACGAAATATGGCGACGACGATTTCGCCGCCTTCCGCGAGGCGATGGAGGCCTCACCGATCGAAGCCGTGATCATCCACGCGGTCTACCTCATCAACTGCGCGACCAAAGACAGAGAGCTGCGGAAAAAGTCGTTGACCTCGCTCACGCACGCGCTGACGATCGGCGATGGAATTGGCGCCGCCGGCGTCGTTCTCCACCCCGGCGCGCAGAAAGGCGAGCCGCACGGGCCGTCGATGAGACGGGCCGGGAAAGTGATCGCCGAGGCGCTGAAGCGGACTGACCGCTGTCGGCTTCTGCTCGAGCAGACCGCCGGCCACAAAGGCCTGCTCGGCCGCAACTTCGACGAGACCGCGCAGCTGATCGACCTGGCCGGTGGCGGCGAACGCCTCGGTCTCTGCCTCGACTCCTGCCATCTCTTCGTCCAGGGCTACGACGTCACCGACGAGGCCCATCTCGGCGCCGTCCTCGACGAAGCCGACGCCAAGGTCGGCCTCGACCGCCTCGGCGCCATCCACGTCAACGACGCCGCCGTCCCCCTCGGGGCCTGCCTAGACCGCCACGCCAACATCGGCAAAGGCGAGATGGGCAAACGCGGCCTCTCCGCCTTCCTATCCGAGCCCCGCTTCGAGGGCCTCCCGGCGACCCTCGAGACCCCCGGCCCAGAAAAGAAGGGCTCCTCGAAGGCCGAAGTGACCGCGGCTAAGCGGCTGCGACGCGAAGGACTCAAACGGCGAGGGACGTAGCGCTGCGGTAGGGAGGGGTGGTGTCCCTCTCGCTCCCTGGGTTGCTCGCCAGATCGTCGCTGGCTGCCGCAAGAGGATCTGGTGCGAGCAACAGGACGCCGGTCGCGAGAGGGACACCACCCCTCCGAGCCACACAGCTCCGGCAGACGCCCAGCAGTTCCGTGGTTCCTTATGCCCCATATAGGTGCGAAAGGAACCACGGAACGCGGGTGGTCGGCACTTTCGCAATCGCGTGGTTCCTTAGACACGACATAGGTGTCAAAGGAACCACAAGTTCTGGGCGAGCTGCGCGAGACCGCGAGAGAGGCCGATATACGGACTCTTTTGCGGTCTCGGTGCGCTGGACAGCTTTCGCGACTCGGTCGCTTGTCCTTGGGTGCGTGTGGCGAGGAGTCCGGGTGATCCTCTTCACGTTTTGCGCCGCTGGCCCAACCCCAATCTCGCAAGGCTGGACGCTATCCAGCCTGGTCGGCGCGTGACGAGGATCACCCGGACTCCTTACCGAGTAAGACTTTGAGGCAGGCGACAAGGACCGGCTGGGCCGGCCCTTGCTCTCCCGCCGTAAGTCTTTATTTGATGTGGAAGCCGGAGATCGCGCGTGAGATGACTAGGCGCTGGATCTCGGAGGTGCCCTCGAAGATGGTGTAGATCTTCGAGTCGCGGTGCAACCGCTCGACCGGGAACTCGCGGGTGTAGCCGTTGCCGCCGAGGATCTGGATCGCCCGCTCGGTCACCCAGACGGCGACCTCGCCGGCCTTCAGCTTCGACATCGAGCCCTCGGCGTTTTCGAATTTGTGACCGTTGCGCCCCATCCAGGCAGCGCGCCAGACGAGCAGACGAGCAGCATCGATCTCGAGCTTCATGTTGGCCAGGTCGAAGGCGATCGCCTGGTTCTCGATGATCTTGCGGGAGAACTGCTCGCGCTCCTTGGCGTAGTCGAGCGCGTACTCATAGGCGGCGCGGGCGATGCCCAGCGCCTGCGCACCCACGGTCGGCCGGCTGGCCTCGAAGGTCTGCATCGCCGCCTGCGATTTGGCCTTCTTGCCCTCGCGGACGCGGGCGAGCCGTTCGTCGAGCTTCTCTTTGCCGCCCAGCAGGCAGGAGCCGGGGACGCGGCAGTCGTCGAGATGGACGTCGGCGGTGTGGGAGGCGCGGAGGCCGTGCTTCTTCACCTTCGCGCCCTGCTCGCAGCCCGGCGTGCCGGGCGGGATCACGAAAGCGGCGTGGCCGCGCGAGCCGAGCTCGCGGTCGACCGAGGCGATCACGACATGAACATTCGCGATGCCGCCGTTGGTCGCCCAGGCCTTCTGGCCGTTGAGCACCCACTCGTCCGTCCGCTCGTCGTAGCGGGCGCGGGTGCGCATGGACGACACGTCGGAGCCGGCGTCCGGCTCGGACGCGCAGAAGGCGGCGACCTTCGGCTCCGCCTCCGTGCCGTAGCACTGCGGCACCCACTCCATCATCTGCTCGGGCGTGCCCTGGCCGAAGATGGCGGCGACGGCGAGCGTCGTGCCCATGATCGCCATGCCGATGCCGGCGTCGCCCCAGAACAGCTCCTCGTTGGCGAGGTTGATGGCGATGCCGGTGGGGTCGGCCCAGGCCTGGGCGAGGAACTCGAACCCGTAGAGCCCGGCCCGCGCGGCCTCCTCGATGACCGGCCACGGGGTCTCCTCGCGGGCGTCCCACTCGGAGGCGGCCGGGCGCACGACG
>JBQCCT010000015.1:0-10658 GCA_051961955.1 Solirubrobacterales bacterium | reverse complement strand
GATGGCTGATCAGCGCCGTCTGCGGATGCTGCATGTACTCGCGCCGGAACAGCTTGACCAGCTGCTCGGGGGTAATTTCAGCATTAGAGGCATCGACTTCCCGCTGCACGATGCGGGTGAACTCGATCTGCAAGAGGCGAGGGAGTTCGAGATCGTGCTCCGCCCGCATGATGTAGGCAACTCCCCCCTTGCCGGACTGGGAATTGACACGAACAGCCTCGTCATAGTTGCGGCCGATATCGCGGGGATCAAACGGCAGGTAGGGCACATCCCAAATCGCGTTCTCCGGATCGGGATGTTTCTCCATGGCCTCCATCCCCTTTTTGATCGCATCTTGATGTGAGCCGGAGAAGGCGGTGTAAACGAGGTCACCAACGTAAGGATGCCGCTCATGGACCGGCATCCGATTGCAGTATTCGACATCGCGTCGAACAGCGTTGATGTGGGAGAAATCGAGCTCGGGATCAACGCCTTGGGTCATCAGATTCAGCGCCAACGTCACCAAGTCGACGTTGCCAGTGCGCTCTCCATTCCCGAACAGGGTCCCCTCGACACGCTCAGCGCCCGCCATCAGCGCCAGCTCGGTCGCGGCGACCGCAGTGCCCCGATCGTTGTGGGGGTGGAGGCTGATGATGACCGAGTCCCGCCTCGAGATATTCCGGCAAAACCACTCGATCATGTCGGCGTAGAGATTGGGCGTCGAAAGCTCCACCGTTGCCGGCAGATTGAGGATCAGCTTCCGCTGTGGCGTCGGATCGAAGACGTCCATCACCGACTCGCAAACTTCGAGTGCATACTCCGGCTCCGTCGCCGTAAAGCTCTCGGGGCTGTACTCGAAGCGAATGTCCTGATCAGGTCGCAGTTCGGCCAGCTCTCGACACAGTTGGGCTCCCTCGATAGCTATTTTGCGAACACCATCTCGATCAAGGTCAAAAACGACTCGGCGCTGAATCGTCGAGGTGGAGTTGTAGAGGTGAACAATCGCACGCGGCAATCCGTCGAGACTCTCGAACGTCCTCCTAATGAGCTCCTCGCGTGCCTGGGTTAACACCATCACGGTGACGTCCTCGGGCACCAGCTCCTCGTTCGCCAGCAAACGCATGAACTCGAACTCGGCCTCCGCTGATGAGGGGAATCCAACCTCGATCTCCTTCAGGCCCACGTTGCCAACCAGCAGCTCGAAAAAACGGCGCTTGCGATCGACATCCATCGGCGGATCCAGCGCCTGGTTGCCATCACGTAGATCAACACTGGTCCAGACGGGGGCCGAGCAGATCCGCCTGTCAGGCCAGGTCCGATCCGGGAGCTCAACCCGGGGATAGGGACGGTATTTATGGAAAGGCATCGTCATTGCGATCCCCCCCGCACCACCAGGTTGACCAATTTCCCCGGAACTACAATTTCCTTGACTATTTGCTGGCCGTCGAGATGCCGGGCAACCTTCTCACTTTCCCGCGCCAGCCGCAACAGCTCCTCCTTCGGCGCTTCGGCCGGAACCTCGATTCGGTCGCGCAGCTTGCCGTTCACCTGGACCACCAGCGTCACCGTGTCGCTGACCAGCAACTCCGGATCGGCCTCAGGCCATGGCTGCTCCCAGACCCGCGTGCCGGTCAGCCGCTCGTAGATCTCACTGCCGAGGTGCGGCGCGAAGGGGAAGATCAGTGAGGCCGCGGTGGCAGTGGCAAAGCGCACCGTCACGCCGCCATCCGGCGCACCGTAGAGGCCGTCCTTGAGACGATAAGTCTCGTTGACCAACTCCATTACCGCGGAGATCACGGTGTTGAACTGGAAACCGCGATTGAAGTCGCGCGTCGCCTTATCGATCGCCCAGTGGGCCTTGGCAAGCAGCTCCCGTGCCTCACTCCCGGCCTCGGTGCTCGGCTGGCCCACCTCGGTGCGCTCCGCGACCTCTTCGCAGAGGCGCCAAAGACGCGAGAGGAAGCGATTAACCCCCTCGACCCCCTCGTCGGTCCAGTCGCCACCGCGCTCCGGCGGCCCCATGAAGCAGACGTAAGTGCGGGCGGTGTCAGCGCCGTAGCGGGCGACGTAGTCACCGGGGCTAACGGTGTTGCCCTTCGACTTCGACATCTTCGCCCCGTCGCGGGTGATCATCCCCTGGGTGAAGAGGTTGGCGAACGGCTCCTGAACACCGAGGTGGCCGAGATCAGCCAGCGCCTTGGTGAAGAAGCGCGCGTACATCAGGTGCAGGATCGCGTGCTCGACGCCGCCGATGTACTGATCGACCGCCATCCAGTGGTCGGCCGCGGTGCGCTCCCAAGCGGCCGCATCGTTGTGAGCATCGAGGTAGCGCAGGAAGTACCAGGAGGAGTCGACGAAGGTGTCCATCGTGTCGGTCTCGCGCCGGGCGGCGGCGCCACAGCGCGGACACTCGGCTGCCACCCACTCCTCAGCCGCCGCCAGCGGGCTCTTACCCTGCGGGGCGTAGTCCTCGATCTCGGGCAGCTCGACCGGCAACTGCTCCTCCGGCACCGGCGCAATCCCGCACTCGTCGCAGTAAACCACCGGGATCGGTGCCCCCCAGTAGCGCTGACGCGAGACCAACCAGTCGCGCAGGCGATAATTGACGGCCGGCTTACCGCGGCCCTCCGAGCCCAGCCAGGTGACGATCTCGTCGTAGGCCTCGCGGTTGTGCTTGCCATCGAAGCGACCGGAACCCGTCATCTGACCGTTGCCGGGATAGGGCAGGCCCTCGTCGTCACGGGCTGCCTCCGGATCCTCGCCTTCGATCACGCGCACTACAGGTAGATTGAATTTGCGGGCGAATTCGTAGTCGCGGACATCATGGCCCGGCACCGCCATGATCGCCCCGGTGCCGTACTCCATCAGCACGTAGTCGGCTACGAACATTGGGATCGCCTCGCCGTTGACGGGGTTGATGACGGAGCGACCGAGAGGCACGCCGGTCTTCTCGCGATCCTCGGCGCCGCGTTCCTCGGCCGACTCGCGCCCGACCCGGTTGACGTACTCGCGCACCGCCTCCTCGGCCGGGGTGCCGGTGACGAGGCGCTCCAGGTCCGGATGCTCGGGCGCCAGCACGAAGAAGGTGGCGCCAAAAAGGGTGTCGGGGCGGGTGGTGAAGACGGGAAAGTCTAGATCGACCTCCTCACAGCGGAAGGCGACTTCAGCGCCCTCGGAGCGACCGATCCAGTTGCGCTGCATCGTGATCACGTGCTCGGGCCAGGACTCGAGCGCCTCGAAGTCGGCGAGCAGGCGGTCCGCGTAGTCGGTGATGCGGAAGAACCACTGCTCGAGGTTTTTCTGGATCACCTCGGTGCCGCAGCGCTCACAGCGGCCGTCGACGACCTGCTCATTGGCCAGCACCGTCGCATCTTTCGGGCACCACTGGACGGGCGCCTCGGTGCGGTAGGCGAGGTCGCGCTCGAACAGCTGCAGGAAAATCCACTGGGTCCAGCGGTAGTACTCGGGGGTGTGGGTGGCGAGTTCGCGCGACCAGTCGATCGAGATCCCCCACTCGCGGAACTGGCGACGGAAGGATTCGATCGAGCGCTCGGTGGCAACGCGCGGTGGCTCGCCGGTTTTGATCGCGTTGTTCTCCGCCGGCAAGCCAAAGGAGTCGTAACCCATTGGGTGGATCACCTCGAAGCCGTGCCGGCGGCGGAAGTGGGCGATCGCGTCGCCGACCGAGTAGCACTTAAGGTGACCGACATGGGGCTCGCCCGAGGGGTAGGGCAGCATCTCCAGCACGTAGGCCTTCGGCTTCGAGCCTTCATAGCCAGGCTGTCCCGGATTGGCGACCTCCCAGGTCCTCTCCTCAGCCCATACCTGCTGCCACTTGCTCTCGATCGCTTGAGGATCGTAGGGGGCCCTCGTTAGCTGCGAATCCCCCATCTCTGATGCATCGGCGACGCCTGACATCGCACTCCCTCCTTCGGGTAAGTCACTTCTCCTTGGCTTCTGCTTGGTCTCGCGGCTCGTGCGGCCGCCACGCATCATTCCCCCCGCGGGGGGAGGAGAAGTCGAAGTCGAAGCGACAGAAGGGTCACGGCGTCAGTGTACACGCCTGGCAGGAACGGCACATGGTGGTTACAGCAGCCCGAGCTCTTTCCTTAGCTCTCGGTCATATCCCTCAGCCATGATCAGCGTCCGAAGCGCGTTGTACTGCTCTTGAAAATTCTCGATATCGGTCGCCTGCTCGCGCGTATAGAGGAAGGCATTTCCTACCCTCCCTTTCATTAGCTTGCCAGTCACCGCCATTGGATCCTCTTTGCTGTCGGCGAGGATCAGGCCCCAGCTCTCCACGGAGAAGACCGACTCGATCTCAGCCGCTTTCTCCACCGGGCAGAGCAGCAGAGTCGCGTAGGCGCTGTCGTGGCGTTGGACGAAATCGAGTAGGAGGTCCTGTTCGTCGGCGTCTTCCCACAGGCTGTCCTCGACCAGGTAGATGCGCTCGAGAGAGACCCCCTTCCTAATTTGTTTGAGCTGATGCTCGAGGTATCGCTGAAGGTCGTCATCGGCTGTCCAGTGGGCGATCGGCGTCCGATCCACGGCCTGCAGGGTTCGGTTTGCGAGTTCGCTGAGCTTCAGCAGGATCACAATCATTTCGGATTTGTGCCGAATTTTGAGTTTGTCCTGCTCGAGTCCTCGCAGTCTCTTCTCTTCCATTTTTTTCAGATACAAGAACATTTTCCGGGCGTTTCCTTTGAGGGAGCTCGACGCTTTCCGCTTGCTTTTGCGGGAGTTGTTCGAGCGGGATCCCCTCGGCTTGCCGGTTGGCCGGCCCTTGTCCGTAATTTCCCGCAAGAGTTGGTGAAGCTCTTTCGCAAGAGGTTCCAGCACTTCGGGCTCCTCGTAGCGCAGGCGAAAGGTCTCGCCGGAGATCGCTCCGCGACGATGTCCCGTCCATCCCGCCGCCACCTCGTTCCGGATCTCGGATAGCTTTTGGTTTTCCCGGTCCCCGTTCAAGCGCAGGACGGCCTCCGCCGCAGAAGCGGTGGGATTGCCGTTGACTGCCCCCCGCTCTTCCATCCTTTGCAGGCTCTGCCTCAGCAAATCGCGCAGGGCATCGACCAACTGCGCGCGCCCCTTCGGCTCCTTGGCGCACAACTCGACAGCAGGATGATCGAGAAGCTTGATCTTCTTGAAGCTCTCCGGGCGATTCCAGCTGCAACCGCGCAGTCGTTTGAGGTCTTCGCAAATTTGGCTGACGTTCATTTCTAACAGTGAGTGATCATTTCTTGAACAAGGCTTGTTCAGCAGCGCTCTCGCATATACAGACTTTGAACATCGATTTATCTTGATTCGTCGCCGACCGACGGGAATGCTGCCCGCCAATGAGCGAGCGGCGTGTCGAAAAGAAATCGATCAGCGGTAATGGCATTCAGCCGGAAACGACTGAGGAGTCCCCCTTTGTTCCCCTGCGTGGTGAAGTTGGCTCCTGGAAGCGAGCGCGACCAGCACTAAGCCGGGGAATCCTACAACGTTCCGCTCTGCGACGCGCCAAGTATCGGAACGGAAATTGCTCAAAATGACGGAGCTCACCTATCCGCCCGCCCAAACCGTCACGGAGAACATGGCGGGGCATGTGCTCATCGCCGACACCACCCTTCGAGACGAGCATCTCCTTTCCCGCAATCAGCACCTCCTCGCGAGCGAGAGCGGCAAAGAGATCTGGCGTTCGAGGGCGCTTTCGAGGCCGCGGCACTTGGAGGTGGCTGGCTGGCTGGCTGAGCTCGGGGTGGATGTGATCGAGGCCGGATTCGGCGATTCGGACGAAGGAATCGAGGCCATCGCCGCCCTCGCTGAATGTTTCGCGGAGTCTGGGCCCCGGGTTTCAGGACTGGTCAGCGCCACCGGCCCCTATGACCGGGTCAAGGCGACCGTTGAGGCTCTGGTCCCGGCAAGACAACCCCGTGTACACCTATATGTCGACGCTGCCGAATTGGTTGACAGCATGGGCCGACTGCGACCCAGCGCCGGGCGGATGCTCGACCAGGCGCTTTTGGCCGTGGAGTATGCGCGTCACAGTGGCTGCGAGGTCGAGTTCTCTCCCCCGAGGACCAGTCTGGAGATGGTGGGTGTCGCAGCCGAGGGGGTTCGCGCGGCGATCGACGCCGGCGCCCAGACGATCAACCTCAGGTCGGGCCCCGACAGCGAACAGCCTGAGGAGTACCTCGCTCTCCTGGCAGAGCTGCGGCGCCTGGCGCCACCGCCGCGGGGCGTCGTCATCTCGGCCGACCCGTTCGCGCCGGTCGCTCGCGGCGGCAAAGCTCTGAACCAGGCAACTGCCTGCGCCGAAGCGGCCCTCGAAGCTGGGTGCAGGCAGGTGAAGTGTGCCTTCCACGGTGTGGCCGGCACTCCCGGTCATCCCTCCCTCGAGCTGCTCGCCTTCAAGGCCTGGATGCGGGGACACCTGCGGGAGAGTCACCTTTGGACCCATGTCGACCCGACGCGGATCGTGGCCACCAGCGAAGCCGTCGCCGAGGCGAAGGGCCTCGAGCTGCCGCCCTCGCAGCCACTCGTCGGCCAAGAGACGATCGCGCCCCACCCGACCGACCTTCCCGACGATCCGGTCGAGCGCGCCCTCACCGCGACCGCGATCCGGCTCGTCCTCTCCGCTCTCGGTCTCCCGATTCCCCGCTGGCTGGAAGAAGCCGCGATCCCACCAAGCGGGCCCAACTCGAATTCAGCAAACCCATGAGCGAGGAACAGGCAATGACCACAAACACCGATGAGCAGATCCACGAGACGGCAGCCCGCGCGATCGCCGCCGGGCCGCAAAGAGTGGAGGCCAGCGTCTTGCGCGAGATCACCAAGATCAGCTCCCAGGCCGGAATGATCTCTCTCGCGGGCGGAATGCCGGCTACGGATCTGTTCGACATCGAGGGCCTGCACACGGCAATGAACGACGCGATGCAGGAGTCGGCAGACCGCGCACTCAAGTACGGGGTCACCTCCGGCGATCCTGAGCTGCAGCAGATGATCGCCTTGCTGATGGAGGAGCGGGAGGCGACGGTCGAGGCGAAATCGATCCTCGTCACCACCGGGGCGTCGCAGGGAATCGATCTAATCGGCAGAGTCCTGCTCAACCCCGGCGACGTGATCATCGTCGAAAAGCCGACCTTTCTCGCCACCCTCAACATGGCCCAGCTCTGCGGAGCCGAGGTGGCCGAGGTGGAGATCGACTCGGAAGGGATCGTGATCGAGAGCCTGGAAGCGCTGCTCGGTCGCCTCCGTCGGGTGAAAGCCCTGTACACCATGCCAAGCTTTTCCAACCCCTCCGGCAGGGTGCTCGCGGAGGCCCGCAGGCTACGGCTGCTCGAGCTCGCCAGGGAGCACAACGTGGTCGTGGTCGAGGACGACCCCTACGGAGAGCTCTGGTTCGACCAGCGGCCGCCCCCCTCCCTGCTGTCCCTTGCAGGGCGGTTCGACGGCGATCTCGCCTGCGTCCATCTCAACAGCTTCTCGAAGATCATGGCGCCGGGGTTACGCCTGGGTTGGATGATCGCTCCGCCTCCGATTCTCGAGCGGGCGGAGGTCGTCAAGCAGATCGCCGACGTCCATACCTCTGCCCTCGACCAAACCATCGCCCTGAAATACCTGGAAAGCGGCCGCCTGCAGGCAAGGCTGAACGTGGCCCGCGCCTCCTACGGCGAGCGAGCCCGCTGGCTATCGGAGGCGCTCCGTGACGACCTCGGCGACCTCGTCGAATTCACCCCTCCAACCGGGGGGATGTTCCTCTGGTGCCGGCTCAAGCATCACCTCGCCGACCCGCTTGCCAAAGAAGCCCGCCAAAAGAATGTTGCGGTGATACCCGGAGACCCCTTCTTCGCCAGCCCGCCTCGCGACCAGTACCTGCGCCTCTCCTACTCGATGGTGACGGAGGAGTCGGCCGCCAAAGCGGTAGCGAGGCTTGCCGAAGCCATGGCGACGCCCCATAGCCACGGGAGCTGCTCATGATCCGTATTTCTCGCCCTGCCGGCGAGCCGCCGGCCCTCAGTGGCCCACGAGCCAGAAGGGCACGGGAGGAGGCAGCGGAGTTTTTCGGCTCCCGCAGTAAACAAGCGCTACAGAGCCAACATGAGTTCGACCGCGGGCTCTTGGAATTGCCGAGCCTGCAACGAGCCCTGGGTCGCGTATTCGAGAGCCGCTGCGCGTTCTGCGGCCGTGGTCCGGCTACCTCCTCACTCGAGACGCACCACTTTCGGCCTCCGGAAGGGGCGGTAGACGTCGACGGGTCAAGCAGCCGTCGCCATTACTGGTGGCTGGCCTATCGCTGGGAGAACCTCTACCTGGCCTGCAGCGAATGCCGCAAGGCACAGGGGCAAAAGTTCCCAGTCCACGAGCGCCGAGCGAGAGTCGGGAGCGGACCAGAGGTATTGGCAAAAGAGGAGCCCCTTCTCCTTGACCCGACTGTGGACGACGCCGAGCAGGTGCTCGTCTACCTCGACACGGGCGAGGTCGTCTCCAGCGACACCCGTGGCAAGGCGACGATCGACACCTTCGAACTCAACCGCGGGCGGCTGGTCAGGGAGCGCGCCGTTGCCATCGAGCAGATCAATTGGGACATCGGCCAGGTTGGGGAAGCGATGGGCGCCGGGAACGACATCCTTCTGCTTCAGCTCCTTCGAGATCTCTACGACCCAACGAAACCCCTCGCCGCGCTGCGCCGCCAGCGGGTGAACCAATGGGTGCAGTTCCGCCCCCGGAAGATCGAAGCAGCACTCTGGGAGGCGACGGGCTCCACCGATGCCCTCGACCAGCTGGTCGGAGATCTGAAAAGGGTGACTAACAAGACGAAGGAAGAGGAAACCTTGGCCTTCTTCGGCGAGGCCGCACAGTTCTACCTCTCGCCGTCGCGCGTCGTTGAACCTCGAGTGCAGCCCCCGGAGATCCACAGACCGCGTCGCCAGACCGAATTCTCGCGGCCCACGCGCTTGCGAGGGCAGAAGCCCTGGACCTACCTCGACTCGGCGGAGATCAGATCGATCGAGATCCGCAACTTCAGGGCAATCGAGCACATCTCCCTAGAGATGACCGAAGGGCCGGGAGAGGGCTCCTGGCTGATGCTGCTGGGAGAGAACGGAACGGGAAAGTCGTCGATCCTCCAGGCGATCGCCTTGGTCCTCTCAGATGCCAAAACGATCGAGGCGTATGCCAAAGAGGCCAGGCATTTGCTCCGCAAGGGCGCCGGGTGGGGGCAGATACGGGTGGAGCTGACCGGCAAGCGCCGGTTCAGGGAGCTCCGCTTCGGGGCGGATTATCAGGGCTTTGAGGCAGATCAGCCGATGGAGGGTGTACTTGTCGCCGGCTACGGCGCAACCCGTCTCCTGCCGCGCTCGCCACGAGCGCCTGTAACCGGCTCGAAAATCGACAGCCTCTTCGATCCCTTCATGCCGCTGAGCCGCCCCTCCGCTTGGCTGCCCGAACTGGAGGAGGAACAGTTCGACGCGGTCGCGAGAGCCCTGAAGCGACTGCTGAACCTCTCCGCTGCGGAGACGATGCGGCTCGTCGATGGCGATATCTACCTGACCAAGGGACGGCAGCGGCTGCGCCTGGCCGACCTCAGCGACGGCTATCAGGCGATGGCCGGCTTCGGTCTCGATTTGATGGAGCTCTTTCTCCGTCGCTGGGGGAGCCTGGAGGCAGCGGAGGGAGTTGTCCTCGTCGATGAGCTTGGTGCCCACCTCCACCCCCGCTGGCAGATGCAAGTGACGGGGCTGCTTCGAGCCGCCTTTCCGCGCGTCCAATTCGTGGCGACCACGCACGACCCTCTCTGCCTCCAAGGGCTGCGGAATGGCGAGGTGGCGCTCTTGCGCAGGAGCGGCGATCACGTCTACGCCCTGCACCATGAGCTTCCCCCAATCGAGGGGCTAGCAGTCGACCAAATCCTCACCAGTGAGCATTTCGGCCTCCACAGCACCCGCGACCCCGCGGTCGAGGAACTCCTAAACGAGTACTACTCGCTCCTCGCAGGCCGCAAGCGCAATGCATCCGTAGAAAAGCGCCTGCAAGAGCTGCGAGCTCAACTCGACTCGTACCACCTGCTTGGGACCACTCGCCGGGAGCGCCTTGCACTGCAGGCTGCGGACGAGTTCATCGCTGCCCAGCCGCTGCTGACGAGCGCGGAGGAGTACATGGATCTACGGGTCGACACGGTTCAGCGCATCCGGGCGATCTGGGAGAGCAGGCTGCGATGATCGCGGTCGAACGTGGTCCCTGCCCCGAAAGTCTTGCCGGCTCCCGCTCGGCAGGCGGAATCGAGCGAAAAAAAGCTCTCAGGTTTTTCTCCGATGGCGAAAGGCGACGGCGCGCCTTCCCCTTCCGCGCCTACAAAGGGGATGACGTCAAGGCAGCGCTGACCACGATGTTCGGTCCCAAGTGCGCATATTGCGAGTCCGACGTGTGCGCTGTCGGTCCGCCGGACACCGAGCACTATCGCCCCAAGGCGGAAATCGAGATCGAAGGGCAGCGGCGTCGGCCTGGCTATTACTGGCTGGCCTGCGACTGGGAGAACCTGCTGCCTTCGTGCTATGACTGCAACCGGCGTCGCTATCAGGAGACGACGGCGGGAAGGAGACTGAGCGGCAAGGGAAACCTCTTTCCCCTAGAGGACGAGTCCATGCGCGCAGTGGGCCCCGGCGACGAGATCCTCGAGGAGCCCTTTCTGATCGATCCCT
>JBQCCT010000014.1:0-2657 GCA_051961955.1 Solirubrobacterales bacterium | reverse complement strand
CACGGCCTCGGGGACACGATGGAGGTTTCCTTGACCCCATCGAGGCCCCTCGGCCGTGATGTGATCGGGTGTACACGAACATGGAGAACTGGGCCGAGATCCGCCGTCGCGTCCTCGTCGACGGCCTGAGCAAGCGCGCGGCCTGCCGCGAGTACGACATCCACTGGGACACCCTCCAGAAGATCCTCGAGCACCCCGAGCCGCACGGCTACCGCCGCACGGCGCCGCGACCGAGGCCGAAACTCGAGGCGTTCCTCCCCGCCATCCACCAGATCCTCGAAGACGACAGGAAGGCCCCGAGGAAGCAGCGGCACACCGCCCGCCGCGTCTTCGAGCGGCTCCGCGACGAGCACGGCTACACCGGCGGCCTGACCGTCGTGAAGGAGGCCGTCGCCGCCTGGAGGCTGCGGAGCGCCGAGGTGTTCGTCCCGCTGGCCCACCCCCCGGGTGAGGCCCGGGTCGACTTCGGCCAGGCCGAGGTCACCCTCGACGGGCAGACGACCACCGTCGCCCTGTTCGTGATGACCCTGCCGTACTCCGACGCGGTCTTCGTCTGCGCCTTCCCCCGCGAGTGCACCGAGGCGTTCCTCGAGGGCCACGTCCGGGCGTTTACCTTCTTCGGCGGCGTGCCCCGCCGGATCAGCTACGACAACTCCAAGGTGGCCGTCGCTCAGATCACCGGGAGCCGGGACCGCAAGGTCACCGGCGCGGTTCTCAGGCTCAAGAGCCATCACCTGTTCGAGGAACACTTCTGCCTGGTGCGGCGGCCCGACGAGAAGGGGCACGTCGAGACGCTCATCGGGTTCGCCCGCCGCACCTTCCTCGTGCCGGTGCCTTCGGTCCGGGGCGGGCTCGAGCCGCTCAACGAAGACCTCGGGCGGCGGTGCCGCGAGGACCTCACCCGGCGGCTGTGGGGCAAGCCCGCGACCAAGGCCGAGCTGCTCGCCGAGGAGCGGTCGTCGCTGCTGCCGCTGCCGCGCGAGGCGTTCGTGGCCGCGCGGGTCGAGCCCCGGCGTGTCGACTCGCTGTCGCTGGTCAGCTTCGACGCCAACCAGTACTCGGTGCCCACCGAGTTCGCCCACCACGGCGTCACGGTCGTGGCCACGGTGGACGCGGTGCGGATCGTCTGCGGCGACCGTGTGGCGGCCGCCCACCGCCGGTGCTGGGGCCGTGAGCAGGTGTTCTACGACCCGGTGCACTACCTCGCGGTGCTGGAGCGCAAGCCCGGGGCGCTGGACTTCGCGGCGCCGCTCGCGGGCTGGGACCTGCCGGTCTGCTTCGGCGTGCTGCGGCGGCGGCTGGAGGCCGAGTTCGGCGGGCCGGGGACGCGGCAGTTCATCAAGGTCCTGCGGCTGCTGGAGTGGGCGAGCCTCGGTGAGCTGACCCGCGCCGTGGGGCGGGCGCTGGAACTGGGCGTCGCCGACGCCGACGCCGTGCGGCTGATCCTGGAGCACCGGCGCGAGCAGCCGGTCGGCCTGTTCTGCCTCGACGGCCGTCCGCTCCTGCGGGCGGTCAGCGTGCCGATGCCCGACCTCGCAGCATACACGTGCCTGGCGGCGGGGGTGGCGTCATGAAGAAGCACGAGACCACCAGCACGGTGCTGCTGAAGCACCACCTCAAGGCGCTGAAGCTGCCCACGATGACCGCCGAGTGCGAGAAGGTGGCGGCGCGATGCGCCAAGGAGAACGTCGATCACCTGGGGTTCCTGTTGCAGTTGTGTGAGCTGGAACTCCTGGAGCGCGAGCGGAGGGCGGCGGCCCGGCGGCTGAAGGCGGCGCGGTTCCCGACGCCGAAGGGCCTGGACGGGTTCGACTTCACGGCCGCTCCGTCGGTGAACAAGCCGCTGGTGCTCGAACTGATGAGATGTGAATACATTGAACGCCGTGAGAACGTGCTGTTGATCGGCGGGAGCGGCACGGGGAAGACCCACCTGGCCACGGCGCTGGCGTCCGAGGCGTGCGCCCGTGGCAAGCGAGTGCGGTTCTTCCGGGTCACCGAGCTGGCGACGCTGCTGCTGGAGGCCCGCGAGGAACGGCAGCTGGGCCGGCTACGATCTCAGCTGCGGAAGCTCGACCTGCTGGTGCTGGACGAGCTGGGGTACGTGGCGGCCAGCCAGGTCGGCGCGGAGCTGCTGTTCGACGTGATCAGCACGGCGTACGAGCGAAGCAGCGTGATCGTGACGACGAACCTGCCGTTCGAGGAGTGGACGGAGGTGCTGGGCAGCGAGCGGCTGACCGGCGCGACGCTGGACCGGCTGACCCACCGGTGCACGATCGTGGAGACGGGCAAGGAGAGCTACCGGCTGAGGGAGGCCCGCAAGAGGCGGCGAAGGGGGGCGGCCGAGCCGCCCCCGCCGGCCGTCGACACCGGGCCGGGCGAGGAGTAACCTGGGAGATCCGGGCGCCACGTCTTTCGGCCGGCCCGCGCTACGTTTTCCGAGCGGCCGTCACACAAACGCCGCCTTGATATTTCCTCTGGGGAAACTGATGTGACCTAGGCCATCAATGTTCGAGAAGGGCTCGCAGCCTTCTTCGAGCATGATAATGGCACGCTCGAACCCGTAACGCCCCTGAAACAAGCCAGCCTCATGCACCACGTTCTGCCGAGATCGCTTCGTGCCGTCTGCTTGCTCATCTTCCGCCGTCAGCACCAAAAAA
>JBQCCT010000013.1:0-3549 GCA_051961955.1 Solirubrobacterales bacterium | reverse complement strand
GGTCGCCTTCCTCGCCCTGCCAGAGCAGCAGCGCCGTCTCCGCGTCCCGGACCCGGCGGCGCCGCAGCCGCCGCTCGAACCAGTCGACCCGGCCGAGGGAGAAGCCCGACGGCCCGCGCAGGTAGCGCAGCAGGTCGGCGGCGCGGCGGGCGCCGAGCTCGGCCTCGAGCAGGGCGACGAGGGCGCCGCCCACGCTCGTTCCCGCCACCGGCACCTCGGCCTCCAATGCGACCGCGATCCCGTTTGCCTCCAGGGCCGCCGCGATCTCCGGGCCGCGGCGGGCGGGGTCGCGCAGGGCGACGGCGATCTCGGCCGGGTCGGCGCCGCCGTGGACGAGCCGCGAGACGTAGGCGGCGATCGCCTCGGCCTCGGCCCGGGTCCCGGCCGAGCGCAGCAGGGTGAGGCTGCCGTCCGGCGCCAGCCGCCGCGGCCGCGGCGCGCCGAAGGAGCGGGTGAGGTGGAAGAGGAGGGGGCTGTCGGTATTGCCGGGGTCGGGTTCGGTCCGCACTTCCTCGTCAGCGCCGAACCGCTCGCGCAGCTGTCCCAGTAGCCGGCCGCGGGCGGTCAATGCCGCGTTCCTCTCCTCATAAGGGAGGGCGACCGCCACCTGCGTCCGCTCGGCCAGCGCCGCAACCAGCTCGAACTGGTTCTCGGTCAGGTCGTCGAAGCCGTAGAGGAGAACTGGCCGCTCCTTCCACAGGGCCGGGGCGCGCCGCAGCTGCGCGATCGCCTCGCGGGCGAGGTCGTGGGCGTCGCCGCGGCCGCTGCGCCGCCGGACCTCCTCGTAACCGGCGAACAGGGTGGCGAGGTCGCTGAGGTAGGCGGAGCCCTCCAGCGTCGCCGCGCTGGCCTCGACCTCCTCCGGCTCGACCCCGGCCGCCTGCAGCTCGTCGAAGAGCCGCTCCAGCGCGGCCGCAAAGCGCGGCCGCCCGGCGGAGCGCCGCAGCGGCCCCAGCCGCTCGCGCCGCGCCGCGATCGCCACCGCGACCGCGCGCAGCCGCTGCGCCGCCGAGAGCTCGCCCCCCGGCGGAGCGCCGGCGGCGGTGGCGACGGTGCGGAAGAGGGCGCCGAAGGTCATCGCCGCGCCGCCCAGCACGGCGCCGCCCTCGCAGAGCTCGCGCTCGAAGGCGAAGACGTCGTCGATCGTCGGCACGACGAGGATCGGGTCCCGCTCCAGGGCGGCGAGGAAGTCGCGGCGGACAACCCCGGCGCGACCGGAGTTGGGCGGCCCGTAGATCAGTTTCAGCGGCACCCCTCCCAGCCTACGAACGGGCCCGGCGCAGAGCAGGACCGACTCCGCAAACTGGGGGATAACGGCAACTTTTTAGCGTCAGCCGCCGCCTCTAAATTGCCCCGCAGCGCATGTCCCTCTGTTTCGTAGACCCAGCCGACGCAATCCGCGCCATCGCCGACTCGATCGGCCGCGAGGCCCGTCGCCAACTCCTCGGGGAGGCGGTGCGGGCCTGGGTCGACGAGATCCCGGACTCTGAGCTCGAACTGCACTACGCCAAGGCAATCGCCGAGCTCGACGAGCATGACCTCTCGATGCTCGCCGCCTGGCACGGCTCGCTCGAAGTGGGCCAGCCGGTCCCCAACCGCGACTTCTTGATGGGTGCCTTCAGCTCCCTCGGCGAGAATCGCCGCGAGGCCCTCAAACTTGCCGCCGGCTTCCGCGGCGAGGAGGCCGTCGACTCCGGCGTCACCGAGGAGGATGCCTTAGAGCTCGTTCTTGGCCTCCTCGGTCCACCCCGCCTGATGGAGCTCGCCACCGAGGCCCTCGAGCTATACGTGTGGGACCGTGCCGGTTCCGACAACTAGACGGTTCAGTAACTAGACAAACCGTATTGCTCTGTCTATATATTTGTCTAGGTTTATGTCTAGGCTCTTGTCCAGTTTAGATGTTATTATTGGACATCCTGTCGAGGGGTCGAAAACCGTATGGGGGAATGGGCACGCGAAGCCAGGTACGAGAACGGGAGCGGCCAGAACCGTCGGTCGTTTGGCAGACCCTGGGCGTCGCCTTTGCCGGCTTCGCATTTGCAAGCGGCCTTACCGCGCTGACCATCTCCAGGAAACTGGCGGTTCGTCCCCTCGACCTCTGGATTGCCGCCGCTGGCTTCGCACTCGCTGCAGCTCTCTGCTTCGTCGCGCATCGGGACGTGAATCGGGGTAGGAGGAGCAGGTGGACCGAACGGGAAGAGCTGCCACTAACGGACAGGAGGTAGCGGGGTGGGCCGCAGCGGCGGCTAATCTCGCTCCGTTGGACGTCCCCCCGCACGCGATCGTCATCTTCGGTGCCACCGGCGACCTGGCTCGGCGGAAGCTGCTGCCGGGGCTGCTGCGGCTGTTCCAAGCAGGGCTGATGCCGGAGTTCCGGATCATCGGGGTCTCGATGGAGGGGATCGGCGACGCGGAGTTCCGGGGGATCGCCGAACGCGCTTGCCGGGAGTTCGCCCGCCATGCCTTCGGCGGCGAGGAGTGGCATGAGTTCTCCAGCCGGCTCCGCTACGTGCCGCACTCGCAGGCGCCGGAGAAGCTGGCCGAGGCGGTGAGGGAAGCCGAAGTCGAACTGGGTTCGGAGATGCGGCTCCTGCACTACCTGAGCGTGCCGCCGGCCGCCGCCCCCGACGTGATCCAGATGCTGAAACGCTGCGGCCTCTCGCAGCGTTCCCGCGTGATCATGGAGAAGCCGTTCGGGACCGACCTCGCGAGCGCCCGCCAGCTCAACCAGATGGTCCATGAAGTCCTCGACGAGGACCAGGTCTTCCGCAACGATCACTTCCTCGGCAAAGAGGCGGCCCAGAACATCCTCGCGCTGCGTTTCGCCAACGGCCTCTTTGAGCCGATCTGGAACCGCAACCACATCGACCACATCCAGATCGACGTGCCGGAGACGCTCGCGGTCGGCTCCCGCGCCGCCTTCTACGAGAAGACGGGCGCCTTCCGCGACATGGTCGTCACCCACCTGATGCAGATCCTCGCCTTCGTCGCGATGGAGCCGCCGACCTCGCTGGCGCCGGAGCCGATCACCGACGAGAAGAACAAGGTCTTCCGCAGCCTGCTGCCGCTCGACCCGGGCCAGGTGGTGCGCGGCCAGTACGACGGCTACCGCGACGAAGAGGGGGTCGACCCGGAATCCAGCACCGAGACCTTCGTCGCCCTGCGCTGCGAACTCGACAACTGGCGCTGGAACGGCGTCCCCTTCTTCCTGCGCACCGGCAAGCGGATGGGCGAAAGCGCGCGGATCATCTCGATCGCCTTCCGCGAGCCTCCGCACGCGATGTTCCCCGAGCACTCGCGGGTCGGTCGCTACGGGCCCGACCACCTCACCTTCGACCTCGACGAGTCCTCGCGCGTCTCGCTCTCCTTATACGGGAAGCGGCCGGGGATGGGGATGGTGCTCGACAAGGCGAGCATGCAGTTCTCGCTCGAGGAAACCGCCTACCGCGACGACACCCTGGAGGCCTACGAGCGGCTGATCCGCGACGCGATGGCGGGCGACCCCACGCTCTTCACCAGCGCCCGCGACATGGAGCGGCTGTGGGAAGT
>JBQCCT010000012.1:0-6681 GCA_051961955.1 Solirubrobacterales bacterium | reverse complement strand
CGAATCTGCTCGGCGCCCGCGAGCAGATGGCCTTCACCCTGGGCTTCCACATCGTCCTCTCCTGCATCGGGGTGGCGCTGCCGGCGACGATCCTCGTCGCCCACTGGGTCGGCCTGAAGACGGGGGACGAGGCGGCGCTGGAGCTGGCCCGGCGCTGGTCGAAGGCGATGGCGGTGACGTTTGCGGTCGGGGCCGTCACCGGCACCGTCCTCAGCTTCGAGTTCGGCCTGCTCTGGCCGCAGTTCGAGCACCGCTTCGGCTCGGTCTTCGGGATCGCCTTCGCGATCGAGGGGATCTTCTTCTTCCTCGAGGCGATCTTCCTCGCGATCTACATCTACGGCTGGAAGCGGCTGCGGCCCTGGGCGCACTTCTGGGCGGGGGTGCCGATGGTGATCACCGGGATCGGCGGCGCCTTCTCGGTCGTCGCCGCCAACTCGTGGATGAACCAGCCGCAGGGCTTCACCCTCGACGGCGCCGGCAAGGTCGTCGACGTCGAGCCGCTGAAGGTCCTCTTCAACCCGGCGACCGGCTACGAGGTCCCGCACATGATCCTCGCCGCCTACATGGTGGTCGGCTTCCTCGTCGCTTCGATCTACGCGGTGGGGATGCTGAAAGGCCGGCGCGACCGCCTGCACCGGCTGGGGCTGCTGATCCCGCTGACGATCGGGCTGATCGCGACCCCGATCCAGCTCTTCGTCGGCGACACCGCCGCCCGCGCGGTTGCCGACCACCAGCCGGCCAAGTTCGCGGGGATGGAGTGCATCCAGGAAAGCGGCCCCCATCAGGCCGAGTACATCGGCGGGATCTGCACGTCCGACGGGGTGAAGGGGGCGATCAGAATCCCCAACCTCGACTCCTTCCTGGTCGGCTTCAACTCCCACACCGATGTCACCGGCCTTAACGACATCCCCCCCGACGAACGGCCGCCGGCGAACACGCTGCTGCACCTCTCCTTCGACACGATGGTCGGGATCGGGACGGGGCTGCTTGCGCTCGGGGTCTGGTTCGCGGTGGTCTGGTGGAAACGGCGCGACATCCCGCGTACGCCCTGGTTCCTGCGCATCGTCTCGGTGACGGGCGCGGCGGCGATCCTGGCGCTCTGGTGCGGCTGGATCGTCACCGAGGTCGGCCGCCAGCCCTGGATCGTCCAGGGCTACATGCGCACCTCCGAAGCGGTGACCAACGCGAAGGGGATCTGGTTCACCTTCGGCCTCGTCCTGCTCCTCTACGCCGCCCTCGGCACCGCCGCCATCCTCATCCTCCGCGCGATGTCGAGCCGCTGGCGCGAGCAAGGCGCCGAAGCCGTCCAAACCCCCTACGCCCCGCAGCGAACCGAGGCGGCTCCATGATGTCGACGGGCCTAAAACGGTCCTATATAGACCGAAATCGGCCCGTCGGTGGGGAGGTTTTCCTGTGAGCAAGGCGGACGCTGCGGCGGGGATTCTTTGGGTTGGGGCGACGTTCTATGCGCTGTTCGGTGGGGCGGACTTCGGCGGGGGTTTCTGGGATCTGATCGCGGGCGGGCCGGAGCGGGGGGAGCGGCCGCGTGAGCTGATCCAGCGCTCGCTCACCCCCGTCTGGGAGGCGAATCACGTCTGGTTGATCTTCGTCCTCGTCGTCCTCTGGACCGCCTTCCCGTCGGCCTTCAGTGCGATCTTCACGACGCTGTACGTGCCGATCGCGCTGGCGGCGCTGGGGATCGTCCTGCGCGGCGCCGGCTTCGCCTTCCGCAAGTCGATCGAAGGGCTGCAGGGGCGGCGGGCGATGGGCGCGACCTTCGCCATCTCCTCCGTCCTAACCCCGTTCTTCATGGGCACGGTCGTGGGCGCGATCGCCGCCGGCAACGTCCCAGCGCAGGGCAACGGCGACGCCTTCAGCACCTGGTTGCAACCGCTGCCGCTGCTGATCGGGGCGATGTTCGTCGCCAGCTGCGCCTACCTCGCCGCGGTCTTCCTTGTCGGCGACGCCCGCCACGGCGGCGGCGACGAGGAGATGGAGCGCTACTTCGAGCGCCGCGCCCTGGGGGCGGCCGTAGCGGCGGGCGCCTTCGCCGTCGCCGGCCTCGTCGACCTCCACGCCGAAGCCCGCTACATCTTCGACCGCCTCACCAGCCAGGGGCTGCCGCTGGTGATCCTCTCCCTGGTCTGCGGCGCGGTCCTACTCGTCGCGCTCCTGCGCGGCGCCCGCCGTCCCCTGCGCCCGCTCGCCGCCGGTGCCGTGATCGCCGTGATCTGGGGCTGGGGCGTCGCCCAGTTCCCCTACCTGCTGCCGACCAGCCTCCGCATCGACCGAGCCGCCGCCCCCGACCCGACGATGACCACCATCTTCATCGTCTTCGCCGCCGCCGCAGTCCTCGTCCTCCCATCCCTCGCCCTGCTCTACACCCTGGCGCAACGAGATCTCCTGGAGAGCGAACACTGAAGCACGCAGGGTGTCGAGGAGGGAGCCGATACTCCTCCGGAGGAATGTTCGGCGATATGCAATCTGCTTCTTGCGCGGCAAACCCGCGCACCAGGTTCTCCCCGCAGCGAAGCGGAGGGGAGGTCAATTCCGGAGGAGGTGTATCGGCGCCCTCACCGGTACGCTCGTGCCGATGATCGAGGCGGTTCTTTTCGACATCGACGGCACCCTGATCACCACCGGCGGGGCCGGGGGGGAGGCTTGGAAACGGGCGTTCGTCGAGCTCTACGGCAACCCGCTCGACATCCGCGAGGTGACCGAGTCGGGGATGACCGACCCGGAAGTGGGGCGGGTGGCGCTGCAGAACATCCTCGGCCGCGACCCGAGCCCGCGTGAGCTGGCGGCGGCGATGGGCCACTACCTGCGCCACCTCGCCGCCGCGGTCGACGAGTCCGACGGCTACCGGGTGATGCCGGGGATCGAGGAGCTGCTGAACCGGCTGGTCGACGCCGGCCACCTGCTCGGCCTCACCACCGGCAACGTCGAGGCGGCAGCCCACATCAAGCTCGCCCGCGCCGGCCTCAACCGCTTCTTCTCTTTCGGCGGCTACGGCTCCGATTCCAACCAGCGCACCGAGCTGACCCGCTGCGCGCTCGATCGCGGCAAGCTCGTCTCCGGCGGTGTCCTCGCCGACAGCAACGCGATCTCGGTCGGCGACACCCCCCGCGACGTCGTCGCCGGCCACGGCGCCGGCATCGAGGTCGTCGGCGTCGCCACCGGCAACTTCAGCGTCGAGGAACTGCGCCAGGCCGGCGCCAACTGGGCCATCCGGGACGTGGCGGGTGGTTTTCCGGTTTGAGACGGCTTTCCAAGGTCGCCGGTCAGGCGGCCTTGGAGCAGCGCGCTTGGTAGATGTTGAGGAAGCCGCTCTCGAAGCCATTCCTCGCCATCCGTAGATAGAGGCGCCAGACGCGGATCCGTTCGGGGCCAGCGAGGCGGGTTGCTTGCTCGAGATTGTTGTCGAGGTTCTGTGCCCAGTACTTCAGGGTCTCGGCGTAGTCGGGGCCGAAGTCCTCGACGTGGTGGGCGACGAAGCCCGCCCGTTCCAGCGCCAGCAGGTTGCGCGAGAGGTGCAGCGGCGCCGCGTCGGGGAAGACGTAGCGCTCGGAGAAGGCGCCCGCCTCGGGGTCGGTGTGGCGGAGGCGGGTGATGCCGTGGTTGAGCAGCCGCCCGCCCGGTTCGAGGAGTCCCGCCAACGTCTGCGCGTAGAGGTCGATGTTGCCCGATCCGACGTGCTCGACCATGCCGATGCTGGCGATCGCGTCGAACTTCTCGCCGCTGGCGGCGAGGTCGCGGTAATCCATCACCCGGACATCGACCCGGTCGGCGACGCCAGCTTCTTCGGCCCGCTGTTTCGCCCGTTCGGCCTGCGGCGGCGACAACGTGATGCCGACGACCTCGCAGCCGTACCTGGTCGCCGCCCAGAGCGGGAAGCCGCCCCAGCCGCAGCCGACGTCGAGCACTCGGTCTCCCTCCTTCAGGGCCAGCTTGCGAGCGACCGTGTCGAGCTTCTCCTCTTGGGCTTCCTCCAACGTCTTCTTCTCGCCACCGCGCCAGATCGCGCAGCTGTAGACCATCGTCGGTCCGAGGAAGAGCTCGAAGAACTCGTTGGAGACGTCGTAGTGGTGGCGGACGGCGCGGGCATCGCGCTCCTTGCTGTGGCGGCGGCCGCTTGGCCGCAGCTCGGCAGCCGGCCGCTTCGGCGGCAGCGTCAGCCCGGTGGCGCGGACCGCGCCCAGCAGCAGCGCCCGCTTGTCGGCGGCGTCGAGCGATGGCGGCTGCCAGCTGTCGAGCACCCTGATCACGGCGTCGATGTCGTCGACCTCGAGCTCGCCGCTGACGTAGGCGCGTCCGAGGCCCAACTGCCCCGGCGCCCGCAGCACGTGGGCGGCGGCCCGCGGCGAGCGGACGCTGAAAACCGGTCCGTTCCCGGCGGTTGAGGGAAGCTTGGAGCCGTCCCAGAACTCGATCGTGAAGGGCCGCTCCGGGAGGCGGGTTTCGATCTCCCGTCGCAGCGGCGCGGTGGTGGCAAACGACATGGTGGCGCACCCTACAGACTCGCGATCAGGCGGCTATCGGCTGGCTCGCCGACCGAAAGTTTTCAGGAAACCCTCAGCATCTATGCGTATGATCGCGCGGCGATGACGACCGTAGGCCCCCTCCCATCGGACATCCAGCCTGTTGAGAACGAGACCCGCGACCGGATCATCACCGGCCTGGTGACCCTGATCCCCTTCCTCGCCATCGGCTTCGCCGGATGGCAGGTGTGGGGCAGCGCCCTGCACTGGAGCGACGTCTTCCTCTTCGTCGGCATGTACCTGCTGACGGGGCTGGGGATCACCGTCGGCTTCCACCGCCTCCTCACCCACCGCTCCTTCAAGACCTACCCGTGGCTGCGCGGCCTGTTCGGGATCTTGGGATCGGCCGCGATCGAGGGGCCGGTCATCTCCTGGGTCGCCGACCACCGCAAGCACCATGCCTTCTCCGATGAACACGGCGACCCGCACAGCCCCCACGTCGACCACGGCGGTGGCTGGAAGGGAGCGCTGAAGGGCCTGTTTCACGCCCACATGGGCTGGATCTTCATCCACACCCAGCGCGGCAACAAGGAACGCTTCGCGCCGGACCTGATCAAGGACCCGGTGATCAACTGGGTCGACCGCACCTTCATCTACTGGGCGATCCTCGGCCTGCTGATTCCCTTCTTCGCCGGCTGGATCATCGGCGGCACCCTCTTCGCCGGGGTCACCGGCCTGCTCTGGGGCGGGTTGGTGCGGGTCTTCGTCCTTCACCACTTCACCTACAGCATCAACTCGCTTTGCCATACCTTTGGCCGCCGCGAATTCGATACCACCGACCACTCGCGCAACCTGGCGCTGATCGCGATCCCGACTCTGGGCGAGGCCTACCACAACAGCCATCACGCCTTCCCGACCTCCGCCACCCACGGCCTGCGCTGGTGGCAGGTCGACATCTCCGCCCTGGTCATCAACGGGCTGGAGAAGGCGGGGCTGGTTTGGGACGTGGTGCGAGTAAGCCCGGAACGGCTGGCGACGAAGACGCTCTAGGGCGCTTCTTCGGCTTCGTACCAGTCGAGCCAGTGGTTACAGGCTTGGCTGAGCGGCACCGTGCGGTGCGGTTCGGCCGGGATCGCGACCAGCTCGCCGATGTAGGCCTTGCCGTCGTAGCCGGTCAGGCTCTGTAGCCAGGTCGGGTTGGCCGTGGTGATGGTGAAGCGGACCTTGCCGCCCTTGCTCTCGTAGCGGCCGGCGGGCCAGAACTGGCCGCTGTTGCCGAGGCTGATCGTATTCGGCCGCTGGCCGTCGAGCGCGGCCTTCAGCGGTTCCTCGAAGCCAGGCGCAGAGAGGGTGAGGTCGAAGGGGGAAAAGTACTGCAGAGAGAGATTCCAGGCTCCGGCGGGCAGGCGCAGCGATTGCGACGTTTCCGAGCCGGTGCCGAGGATGCTGCCGCTGTCCCAGCTTTCTTTCTGGCCGATCACCGCGTCGGGGAAAAGGCTGGCGCGACCGCGGTTGGCCAGCAGGATCTGCACCTCCGGCGCTTCGCATCCAGCGTAGGCCCCCGCCTCGGTTCCCTCGAGCAGGACGTGGCGGTCTTCGGGGGTTGGGCCGGTGCGCCTCCAGAGCACATAGGAAGGCGTCATCGCAATCCGCTTGAAGTTGGGCGGCGCTTGGCTGTTCCAGGCGCCACGGCTGGTGATCACGTAGGGGAAGCGGTCAAGCGTCCCGCGCGAGAAAGAGTCGAAGTCGATCGGGCTATAGGCATCACCGGTGTCGAACGGCTTCTCCGGGTTGTTGGCGACTTCCGGGTCGGGGAACTCGACCAGCGGCACATGCGTGTCGGCGCCGAGCAGCTCGTAGGCGGCGTAGCGGTCCTGGCCGGCGTAGAGGACCGGTTGTCCGTGCAGGATCGGCAGGAACGCCCGCAGCTCCGCCCCACGCCCCGGCGGCCCCACCGGCGCATCCCGCAACACCAGGAAGCTGGAGTACACAGCTCCCCCGATAAACGCCACCGCCAGGATTGCCCACCCGGCCCGCAGTGCTGCGGAACCGCTTCGGGGGGGAGTCGGGGGGGGGGGGGGGGGGGGGCCAACCCGGGCCGGGGGGCCCCGCCCCCCCCCCCCCCCCCACCCCACCAACCACCCCACACCCACCCCCGACGGCCGCCCCCCCCCCCACCCCGCCGCCCCCCACGCACACCGGA
>JBQCCT010000011.1:0-7962 GCA_051961955.1 Solirubrobacterales bacterium | reverse complement strand
GGTGGCCTCGATCCAGGCCAAGATCGCCGCCGAGCTGTCGGCGACCGGCTCGGCGCCGCTGCCGGCGGGGCCGGTCAAGGGCGGCAGCGGCAGCCTGATCTGGCCGGTCGACGGGCCGGTCGTCTCCGGCTTCGGCCCGCGCACGATCAACGGCAGCTACGAGTACCACCCCGGGATCGACATCGCCGTGCCAGAAGGGACGCCGATCCGCGCCGCTGCCACCGGCACCGTCAGCCTGCAGCAGACGGAGGCCGAAAGCGGCGGCTACGGCAACTACACCTGCATCGACCATGGCGGCGGGCTCTCCACCTGCTATGCCCACCAGTCATCTTTCGCGGTCTCCCTCGGCCAATCGGTTTCCCAGGGGGAGATCATCGGGTACACGGGCTGCACCGGATACTGCCTCGGGCCGCACCTGCATTTCGAGGTTCGTATAAACGGCTCCGTAACCGACCCGATGGGATATCTCTAAGTAAATTAAGGCCAGGATGATTCGCCAGGCGCGCACCTACTTCGTGGGGGCGATGTCCGGGGCGACCTTGATCGCCATCGCCATCGCCGTCTTCGCCGTGCTCGTCTCGACCCAGGTCTTCGGCGATTGGCCGGTTGCGGGCCTGATCGGCGGCGACGAGAACGCCGCGGTCTCTAACGCTAAGCCGGCGGACGAAGTCACCGGCGCGGCCGCGGGCGGCGCCGAAGGCGGGGCGGGCAAAGTCGCCGGCGGGGAAGGTGGCGCGACGGCAGGTGGCAAAGGCGCAGGCGGCGGCAACGGGCAGGGCTCGGGCTCTCTTGCCCAGGCCCCCGGTGGCAATGGCGCCGGCGGAGGAGGAGCCGGCGGCGGAGGCGGAGGAGCCGCTGGTGGCGCGGGCGGCGGCGGTGGTTCCAGTCCGGCGCCGGCGGGCGGCGGTGCCGCCTCGGACAGCGGTGGCTCGGGTGGCAGCGGCAGCGGAGGGGGAGGCGGCGGCGGAAGCTCGCCCTCCTCTGAAGTGACCAACACGGTTAATGGGGTCGTCAACGAAGCCGATGAAGCCACCGGCGGAGCGGTGGGCGAAACCGGCGCGACCGAAACCACCGAAGAAGTCGTAAACGGCGTCGTCGGCTCGGAATCGCCGGTCGGCAAGACCGTGGACGAAACCGCCGGCGCCGTCGAAGGCATCGTCGGCAAATAGCCGCAGCCCCGAACTGCATCAAATCTCCAGCCTGGGAGGCAGGAAATTTGATGCAGTTCGCTGTGTTCCCCGAGCTTTCCGCCTGCTCAGGCGACTAATCGTCACAATGCCCCTCCGATGAGTGAGCACGAACAGGTGGGGTCGGTGGCGAGCGGCGATCCGGTCGAGGGATCGGCGGTCTTCCCTGCCGGCAGCCGCGTCAACGACGAAGGCCACCTGGAGATCGCCGGCTGCGACGTGGTCGAGCTGGCCGAAGAGTTCGGCACCCCGGCCTACTTCTACGCCGAGGACGACGTCCGCGCCCGCGCCCGTGCCTACCGCGAGGCCTTCGAGCGGCGCACCGGCGACTTCGAGGTCCTTTTCGCCAGCAAGTCGCTGCCCTGCACCGCCGCCTACCGGCTCTTCGCCGAGGAGGGGCTGTCGGTCGACGTCGCCTCCGGCGGCGAGCTGCACATGGCGCTGAAGGCCGGCTTCGACCCCGACCGCATCCACATGCACGGCAACAACAAGTCCGACGAGGAGATCCTCTTCGGCGCCCGCGCCGGCATCCGCCACCTGATCCTCGACTCCTTCGACGAGATCGAGCGCTGCGAGCGGCTGCTCGACGAACCGCAGCGGGTGCTGATCCGCGTCACCCCGGGGATCAAGCCCTCGACCCACGACTACATCACCACCGGCCAGCTCGACTCCAAGTTCGGTTTCGGGCTGGAGGACGGGCTGGCGGCGCGGGCGATCGAGCGCGTGCTCGCCTCCGAGAAGCTGGAGCTGGTCGGCCTGCACGCCCACATCGGCTCGCAGATCTTCGAGCTCGAGCCCTACAAGCTGGCGATCAAGGCGCTGGGCGAGCTGGCGGGCGACTGGTGCCGGGTGGTCAACGTCGGCGGCGGTCTCGGCGTCGCCTACACCGCTGAAGACGAGCCGCCCTCGATCGACGCCTACGTCGACGTCAAGGTCCAGGGCGTCCACGACGTCTTCGGGCCCGACGTGCGGATCCTGGTCGAGCCGGGCCGCTCGCTGGTCGCCAACGGCGGCATCACCGCCTACCGCGTCGGCACGGTCAAGGAGATCCCCGGCATCCGCACCTACGCCGCCGTCGACGGCGGCATGTCGGACAACCTGCGGCCGATGCTCTACGGCTCGCGCTACGAGGCGCTGATCGCCGACCGCGCCACCGCCGCACCGGAGACGCTGGTGACGGTGGCCGGCATGCACTGCGAGTCCGGCGATGTGATCGTCCGCGACGCGATGCTGGCCGCGCCGGCGGTCGGCGATGTCCTCGTCACCCCCGCCACCGGCGCCTACGGTTACGCGATGGCGAACAACTACAACGGCGTGCCTCGTCCCCCGGTCGTCTTCTGCCGCGAGGGCGAGGCGCGGGTCGTGGTCAGGCGCGAGACCTACGAGGACCTGACCGCGAGGGACGTCTAGCGCCGATGGCCTCCGAGGGCTCCAAACCGGTCCGGATCGGGCTGCTGGGACGTGGCACCGTCGGCGCCTCCTTCGCCGCGCTGCTGGCGGAGCGGGCGGATGCGGTCGAGGCGGCGACCGGGCGGCGGCCCGAGATCTCCGGCGTGCTCACCCGCAACGAAGGCGACTTCGCCTCGATTCTCGAGGGCTCCGACCTGATCGTCGAGCTGATCGGGGGGACCGACCCCGCCCGCGGCTACGTGCTCGCCGCCCTGCGCGCCGGCAAGCCGGTCGTGACCGCCAACAAGCAGCTGCTCGCCCAGCACGGAGACGAGCTCTTCGCGGTCGCCCGCGAGGCGGGGGTGCAGCTGCGCTTCGAGGCGGCGGTGGCGGCGGTGATCCCGATCGTCCGCACGATCCAGGAAGGCTTCGGCGTCACCGAGATCTCGAAGGTGTTCGGGATCGTCAACGGCACCACCAACTTCATCCTCAGCGAGATGGCGGCGAGCGGCGCCGGCTACGACGAGGTGCTGGCGCGGGCCCAGGAGCTCGGCTACGCCGAGACCGACCCGACCGACGACGTCAGCGGCGCCGACGCGGCGGCGAAGATGGCGATCCTCGCCCGCCTCGCCTTCCACACCCCGGTCACCCTCGCCGAGGTCACCTACGAGGGGATCGAGCGGATCCTTCCCGACGACCTCGCCTACGCGAAGGAGCTCGGCCTCTCGCTGAAGCTGCTCGGCGTCGCCGAACGGCGCGACGGCGGCATCAGCGTCCGTGTCTTCCCCTGCTTCCTCTACCCGGGCCATCCGCTGGCGCCGATCCAGGGCGCCTTCAACGCGGTGATGGTCGAGGCGCCGGCGATCACCGAGGTGACGATGTCGGGACCGGGAGCCGGCGGCCTGCAGACCGCCTCGGCCGTGCTGGGCGACGTGGTCTCGATCCTCGCCGGCGACGCGCCGGTGCACGAGACGCGGGTCGAGCTGCCGATCGTCGAGGACGTCAGCTCCTCCTTCTATCTCTACCTTGAGGTGGCCGACCGGCCCGGCGTGCTGGCGCGGGTGGCGACGGTGCTGGGCGATCACGAGATCTCGGTCAAGAGCGTGGTCCAGCGCGGAATCGGCGACGAGGCGCGGCTGGTGATGGTGATCCACGAGTGCTTGGAGTCCCGCTTCGCCGCCGCGGTCGAGGCGCTGGGCGAGCTCGACGAGCTGCGCGCGCCGCCGCGCTCCATCCGGGTGATCGAGGAGGAGTACTGATGCAGGCTCCTGCAAATCTGGATTTTCGGAGCCTGGACCGTGGCTAAGGGGCTCATCGATCGGTATCGGGATCGCCTGTCTCTCGAACCCGACGACCCGGTGGTGACTCTGAACGAGGGCTCGACGCCGCTGATCGAGGCGCCTCGTCTTTCAGAGCGCATCGGAGCGCGTTGCTATTTCAAGTTCGAGGGGCTGAACCCGACCGGGTCGTTCAAGGACCGGGGGATGACCGTCGCCGTGTCGCGGGCGAAGGGGCGCGGGGCGGAGGCGGTGATCTGCGCCTCGACCGGCAACACCGCCGCCAGCGCCGCCGCCTACGCGGCGCGGGCGGGACTGCGCGGGGCGGTGATCGTGCCCGAGGGCAAGATCGCGATCGGCAAGCTCGCCCAGGCGCTGATGCACGGCGCCCGGGTGATCGCCCTGCGGGGGAACTTCGACGACGCCCTGCGGATCGTCCGCGAGCTCTCCCAGAAGCACCCGATCGAGCTCGTCAACTCGGTCAACCCACACCGGATCGAAGGCCAGAAGACCGCCGCCTTCGAGGTGGTCGAGGACCTGGGGGAGATGCCGGGCGCGCTGGCGATCCCGGTTGGCAATGCCGGCAACGTCACCGCCTACTGGCGCGGCTTTCGCGAGATGGCCTCCTCGGGCGACGCCGAGCTGGGCAAGCTGGAGGCCCCGAAGCCGGTCCTCTACGGCTTTCAGGCCGAGGGTGCGGCGCCGCTGGTCCGCGGCGAGCCGGTCGAGCGCCCGGAGACGATCGCCTCGGCGATCCGGATCGGCAACCCGGCGCGCTGGGAGGAGGCGATGGCCGCCTTCACCGCCTCCCGCGGCCGCGTCGCCGCCGTCTCGGACGAACAGATCGTCAACGCATACCGCTGGCTGGCCGACAACGAAGGCGTCTTCTGCGAGCCCGCGAGTGCCGCCTCCGTCGCCGGCCTCCTCGCCCACGGCCTCCCCGTCGTCGAGGGCACCGAGCCCCCCGAGACCGTCGTCTGCGTCCTCACCGGCCACGGCCTCAAGGACCCCGACACTGCCCTCAACAAAGCCCCCTCCGTGATCAACTGCGACAACGACCTCAGCGCCGTCGAGCGGGCTGTGTTCGACTAGGTGGCTCTCACGCGATGACCACGCGCCGGCGACTCGTCCGCGTTCCCGCTTCCTCGGCCAACCTCGGGCCCGGGTACGACGCGATGGCGGCGGCGATGGCGTTGTACCTGGAGCTGGAGGTGGAGGAGGCGGGGGAGTTCTCCTTTGATCCGGGCGGGCTGGCGGTCTCGACCGGGCGTGAGAACCTGATCGTGAGGGCGTTCGAGAGCTTGCGGCCTGCCGATGGGATCGCCTTCCGGCTGCGCAGCAAGATCCCGCTGTCGCGGGGGCTGGGTTCTAGCGCGTCGGCGATCGTCGCCGGGCTTGCCGCCGCCGACCATCTCTACGAGCTGGCGTTGACGAAAGAGGAGCTGCTGGCGCGGGCGACCGCGATCGAGGGGCATCCCGACAACGTCGCCGCGGCGATCTACGGCGGGTTCGTGGTCTGCGGGGCTGGTGAGGATGGGCCGACCGCGGCGCGCTTCGACCCGCCCGAGGGGCTGGAGGGGATCGTCGTGATCCCGCCCGACGAGGTCTCGACCCGGCGCGCCCGCGAGGCGATCCCGACCGAGGTGCCACTTGCCGACGCCGTCGCCAACGTCTCCGCCGCGGCGACGCTGGTGCTGGGCCTGCGCAGCGCCGACCTCGACCTGG
The DNA here is from genome assembly GCA_051961955.1 of Solirubrobacterales bacterium. Lineage (GTDB taxonomy): Bacteria > Actinomycetota > Thermoleophilia > Solirubrobacterales > 70-9 > VAYN01. The sequence goes on along the minus strand of JBQCCT010000011.1, from coordinate 2,384 downwards.
TCGTCGCCGGCCTCCACGACCAGATCCACCAGGACCGCCGCCGCGACCTCTACCCGCGCTCGATGGAGATCGTCGACTCAGCCCGCGAGCTCGGCGCCTTGGGGGCGACGATCTCCGGTGCCGGCCCGACCGTCCTCGTCTGGACCACCTGGCAGGACGCCGGCAACGTCGCCGGCGCCTTGGAGGAGCGCTGCGCCGGCTGGGCCGAGGTGAGGCGACTCCCCTTCAGCCCGCTTGGCGCCGACGTCCCCGAGCTCTGATCGTCGCGCGCATCGACTCTAGGGCAGTGCCGGAGCCGACCGCCGTACGGGCAGCGGTTCCCGCTCGCGGTAGTCGTCGAGGGTGACGACGATCGCCTCGGCGTCGGGAACCGGTGCAGCGGGCCGCCGACCGCGCAGCCGCTCGTGGCTGCAGATCACGTAACACCACTCCATCAGGTGCAGCCTGGCCTCGGGGTCGATCTCCTCGATCGTCGCCCCGACGAGGTATTTCCCGTCTGCCTCGCGGCAGGTCCTTATCTCAACCTTGGCCGCGACCTGATGACGTCCGCCGTCAGCGCTGTCGAGCCCGAGCATGACGGAGGGCTGGCTGCCAACCTCCAGCGGAGTTCCGGCAACGAGACCGAGGCCCGAGGCGGAGGCGTCGACGAGGGTCGCCGAGGTGAGGTCGTCGCCGGTGTGGACGGCGGCCTCGGCGTCGCCCTCGAAGCGGTAGACGAGACGGCGCTGTCGCCGGCGGCCGACCGCGAAGAGCGTGGCAAGCAGGCGCCGCAGCTCGATCAGCCCGAGCACGGGGACGACGACGGCGGCGATCCCGGGCAGGTCCGGCAGCGGCCCGGCCCCGGCGAGGTCGAGCAGCCGCATCGCGGTCCCGGTTGCCAGCAGGGCGGTGCAGAGGAGGACGAGATGGAGCTTGCGCACGGCGTCGATGCCGCCGCCGTCACGGCCCTGCTTCGGGGTGACTTTGAACTTCGTCTTCCCGGGTCGCACGGCGCAGCGTAGCGCTCGCGTGTAGATCTCCATCGTCAGCAGCTCGTAGTGAGCGGTCTCCGGGATCCGCATGTAGCCGCGGGCCAGCGCCGCGCCGGCGCCGAGGTTCAGCGCCACGGACGGCAGCCAGAGTGCCGCCAGGGCGACGACGCTGATCTTCATCGGCAGATCGCCGGTCCACAGGACAAGGCCCAGGGTCAAAAGAAGCAGCAGCCGCATCGGCGGCGCCAGGTAGGCCAGCAGGCTGGCGAGGAAGGAGAGCCGTTGCAGCGGAGAGAGGGATTTCGCCCGCAGCGGCGACTCCGGCAGGGTGAAGACGGCGAGGTTGCCGCGGGCCCAGCGGTCGCGCTGCAGCAGGTAGCCGTCGAGGTCGTGCGGCGCGAGGCCCTGGACCAGGACCTCGTCGTGGTAGCGCGTGCGCCACCCGTGCCGCAGCAAGCGGATGGTCGTATGGAAATCCTCGGCGATCGTCTCGGTGGCGACGCCGCCGATCTCGAGCAGGGCGTGGCGGTTGATCAGCGCCGCCGAGCCGCACCAGTAGGCGGCGCCGTGGCGGTCCTTCCCCGGGGAGACGACGCGGTAGAAGAGCGACTGCTCGTGGCGGCCGACGACGTAGTGCTGGACGGAGTCGTGGTTGAAGAAGTCGTGCGGGGTCTGGACGACCGCCATCCGCTCCTCGTCGAAGTAGCCGACGAGGGCGTCAAGTGCGTCCGGCATCGGCACGTGGTCGGCGTCGAGGACGAACACGAGGTCGCCCTCGGTGCGCGGCAGCGCGGCGTTCAGGTTCCCCGCCTTCGCGTGCGAGTTGTCGGGCCGGGTCAGGTAGCGGGCGCCGGCCAGCTCGGCCAGCTCCTCCATCTCCGCCCGCCGCCCGTCGTCGAGCAGGTAGGTCGTGTGCGGGTAGGTCAGCGCGCGGCAGCCCGCCAGCGTCGCCATCACCACCTCGACCGGCTCGTCGTAGGTGCAGACGTAGACGTCGACCTCGCGCCCCGGGGTCGCCTCGGGGCGAATCGCGGGCGGCCGCGACCAGGAGAACCAGGTGAGGACTGAGAGCGCGTAGAGCCCATAGACCTCGGTTACCAGGAGCATCGCGAAAGCGACCGGGTTGGCGCCTTCTCCGCTCCAGCCGATCCGCCAGGTGAGGTAGCCGAGTCCCCAGATCGGGGCCAGCAGGGCCAGCGCCCGCAGCAGCCTGGGACGGCGGTCGAAGAATCTCCCGACCTTGGTCTGCTCGCTGTTGGCCACACGGGTGTGTCGGCAGCGCCGACGCCCGCCACAAGCCCTGCACGGGTTTGGGGTACCCACCCCAGTTCGGGGAGAGTCCCTCTGGGGCCTGTCGACTTCCTCTCGGATAGCGAGAGGAAGTCGCCCCCGCTGAGGGGATAGGCGGGTTTG
>JBQCCT010000010.1:0-3638 GCA_051961955.1 Solirubrobacterales bacterium | reverse complement strand
GTTGGGGTTGGCGGGGGAGGTGTTGGTCTGGGCGTAGCCAGACTGCGGCGTCGAGGTGCCGGCGTTGTTGCGCTCGGCCACGTCGGCGCAGGCTGAGACGTTGAAGGGGAAGGCGACGGTCACCGCCCCACCCGCCTCGGTGGCCGTGATCCCGGGGCCGCTGGCGCGGGCAAGCGCCGCGTTGCCGGGGTTGGCCGGGTTGTGGACGACGGCCCAGAAGGTGTGGGTCGCCACCTTCGCGAACCGCACCGTGCCGAGCTTCTGGAGGTTGATCTGGAACCCGGTCAGAGTCTTGTGCTTCAGCTTGCCGCCGCCGATCGTCTGCTTCTGGATCGCGCCGCCGTTGATCCTCTGCGCGGCGTAAGCGGTTCCGGCCAGGGCGACGATCAGGGCGATCACCGCCACCACCATTGCCGGCGAGGGGTGCCACTTTCTCTGCGTGCCCATCTGAGCTCCTTCCAGTTCGTGTTCGCTCCCCCTCAAAGTCCAGTAACCCGCGGCGGCGCGGGTCGGTGCGGTCTTGGGGTGCGACTCCGCGCTATGCCGGAAGCGATGCGACGAAGCGCTCGAAGGCGCCCATGTCGGTCACGGCGGGGCCGTGACCGGGGAGGATCAGCGCGGGGTTGAGCTCGGCCAGCTTGCGGATCGAGCGGCGGTTCTCAGCCGGGTCGTAGGTGAAGATGCCGGGCGGCTCCCTGATTCCCGGCAGGCCGGTGGCGTAGCTCATGTTGCGGATCACGTCGCCGCAGATCGCGACCCGGTCGCTCTCGCGGAAGAAGACCACGTGGCCGCGCGCGTGGCCCGGCGTGTGGACGACGCGGAAGCCGGCGACCTCGTCGCCCTCCTGCAGCACCCGCTCGACTTTGTAGGGCGGGCCCTCCCAGATCGATCGGATCACTCGGTTTACCGGGTTGCCCGTTGCCGCCTCCTGCACCGGCCGCTTGCCTTCCATCGCTTCGACGTCGTCGGCGTGGCAGGCGAGCGGAACTCCCCGCTCCGCGCAGACGGCCTTGGCGCAGCCCTGGTGGTCGGGATGGACGTGGGTCAGCGCCAGCAGCGAGATCTCCCGTCCCTCCAGCTCGGCAAAGATCCGTCGCCGGTCCCAGGTCCGCCCGGCGTCGATCAGCACGTCCTCGGCGAGGTACATGTTGATCGTCGGGGCGGGGAGCTCCTTCAGCCGCCAGACACCGGGCGCCAGGTACTTCAATGCGAGATCCCGAGCCCCTCGCGCGGCTCGCCGCTGTGCTGGGCGAGCGCTTCCAGGCGGGCGATCTGGCGCTCGCCTTCCAGGCGCGCCGGGTGGCCGGCTGGCAGCGGCTCGATCAGCCGCCGGATGCGGTTGCGCACCTGCAGGGAAAAGTGGGGGGTGACGGGACCGGCCAGCGCGCGGATGTCCTCCGCGGTGACCTCCGGCGCCCGGCCCAATAGCTGCGGGTTCTCCGATTCGCTCATTCGCCGCCGATCTTCGCAAGTTCGGCCAGTTCGTTCACTTCCGCCTGCTGGCCGACGCCGATCGCGTCCTGGTCGCCGATCACCCAGACGTGGTTGTAGAAGGCGCGGGTGGGGTCGGTCGTGTAGCCGGGCTTGACGTCGAGGAGGTAATTGCGGACGGCGGCCGGCAGCGCTCCGGCGTCGTCGGTGAGCAGCAGCGGTCCCCAGGTGCCCGAGGCCGAGAGCGGCGCCGCCGCGGCCGCGGCGGCAGGGGAGTCGCTGCGGGCGAGGACGAAGCCGTGGCCGGGGTCGTTGACGTTCCAGCCGAAATCGCCGGCGCGATAGCGGGCGAGGGCCAGCGCGTTGGCGACCGGGTCGGGGCCGGCGACGCGCTTGACCCGCTTCGAGATCTTTTCGATTTCGGCGACGACGCCGGCGGAGATCGCCGAGCCGGGGCCGAGCACGAAGACCGGCACCTGCGGGTGCTTCTTCAGCACCGCGGCGGTTGGCGCCGGCAGCTTCTTCGCTTCCGCATAGAGGACCGGGTCGCCGGAGCGGGCGGCCCAGGCGGCGGCGGGCATCGCGAAGTCGGGCTGCGAGCTGGAGGCGATGACGATGTGGGCGGGAGGGCCGCCGAAGAGCTCGTCGCGCAGGGTGGCGATCTGGGCGGCGGTGCTGGCCGGGTCGCCGGAGTCGATCGGGACCCCCTTGCCGGGCCGGTTGGGGACGACCACCTGGCCGACGACGAAGAGGGAGATGCCCTGCGTCTCCTTGCTGCCCTGCGGGTCGAGAGCGTCCAGGGCTCCTTCGCTCACCTGCGGCATTTCGTCGGGAGCGGAGAAGAGGATCGGGGCGCGGACCGGGGGCGCCATCAGGACCGAGGCGGCGATCGCGCCGGCCCAGTCTTCTTCGCCGACCAGGGTGACGGCGGCGGGGCGCTGTGCGTCGCTGGTCGAGGGGAAGACGGCGAGGGCGACCCCGGCCGCGTTCGTCGCCGCGTCGGCGCCGCCGATCCGGGTCGTGTTGTTGGTGGCGAAGCTGGGGTAGCCGAGTTCTTCCGCCGCTTGCGAAGCAGAGCCCTCGCTGGCGTTGCCGCTTGCGGCCGGCCCCGGCGCCGGCGCAGCCGAGGTGTCGGTCTGGTCGCTGCCGCCGCCGCTGCCGACGATCGCGACGACGATGAAGACGAGCGCCAGCACGACCAGACCGGCGAGGGCCTTCGGCGCCGCCGAAGGCCCTCGCGGCTGTTTCGTCTTCGGCGCTTTGGGCTTTGGTTCCTTCGGCTCGCTCTTCGGTCTTGACCTTGGCGGCTTCGCCTCGGTCTTGAGCTCCTGGGTCGCGGGCTCGGCCTTCTCCGCCGGTCTCGGCTCGGTCTTCGGCGGCTCTTTCGCCGTCGCCGCGGCCGCCTCTTTCTCCACCTCTTCCGGGGCGGGGACGTCCGCGTTGATCGGCCGCTTGGGGAGCACTGGCTCGAAAACGTAGCGAGCGTTTCCTCAAAGAACAGGTACAGTCACGTTAACTGGCTGACTGACCAGTCAATCAGCCCCGGCCCAGGCGCAGAGAGGAAAGAGATGGAGTTCGCACTTACCGAGGAGCAGCAGGAGTTCAAAGAGCGCGTCCGCAAGTTCTCCCGTGAGGTGATCCGGCCCGTCGCGCGCAAGCATGACGAGGAGGAGAGCACCCCCTGGGAGGTGATCAAGGAGGCGCGCAAGCAGGGCTTCGGCGGTCTGGAGGCGATCCAGCGCAACGCCGAAGACCAGCAGGGACAGCTGCAGGTGATCTCGGCGGAAGAGTTCCACTGGGGCTGCGCCGGCATCGCCCTGGCGATCAGCGGCTCCGGCCTCGCCGCCGCCGGCATCGCCTCCTCGGGCACGCCCGAGCAGATCGCCCGCTGGGTGCCGGAGTGCTTCGGCGTCGGCGAGGAAGTGAAGCTCGGCGCCTACGCCGTCACCGAGCCGCAGGCCGGCTCCGACGTCAAGAGCCTGAAGACGACCGCCAGGCGCGACGGCGACGAGTGGGTCCTCAACGGCACCAAGGTCTTCATCACCAACGGCGGCATCGCCGACGTCCATGTCGTCGTCGCCACCGTCGATCCGACGCTCGGCACCCGCGGCCAGGCCTCCTTCGTCGTCGGCAAGGACACCCCCGGCCTCAGCCAGGGCAAGAAGGAGACGAAGCTCGGAATCCGCGCCTCCCACACCGCCGAGATC
>JBQCCT010000009.1:0-2821 GCA_051961955.1 Solirubrobacterales bacterium | reverse complement strand
AGGTTGGACTCTTCGGTCAGCTGGCGGATCTCCGCGTCGTTGACGACGAGGCAGTCGACCTCGGCGATCGCCGCCTGCAGCGAGTTCCTGGCGGTCTCGATCCAGAGGTTCATCGAGTCGAGGCCGCTGAGCCGGGCGGCGGTGCACTGGGCGCGGACCTGGCGCTGCAGGTCGGGCTGGATGTTGGCGAGGAAGAGGGTGTCGGCCGCCTGCGAGGCCGGCGAGAGCTTCGGCTCGAACTCGGCGAAGACACCGAGCTGGGTGTCCTCGGTGTGGGCGACGTTGAGGTCGTACTCGTAGCGGCCGCGCCAGAAGAAGGACCGGCCGCCCTCGACCCGCTCGATGTCGTCGGTGACGATGCCGCGCTGCTCCAGCACCGCGAACTGCTCGGGGCCGAAGTCGTCGCCGACCGGCCCGACCGGGCGCACCTCGGTGAAGAAGCTGGCCGCGAGCGAGAAGTGCGTGGCGGCGCCGCCGAGCATGCGCTCACGCTCCCCGAACGGGGTCTTGACCGCGTCAAACGCGATTGATCCGACAACCGTGAGCGCCATTGGGCGGGAGCGTATAGGGAGTTGGGCGTGTCTCGCCGCCGCAACGGCGGGGAGGGCGCCGTCGAGACACGCCCAACTCCCACTCGCCGGCCGCCGACTATGGTTCCCCGCTGTGAAGGCGATCCAGATCGAGGAGTTCGGCGGGCCGGAGGTTCTCCAGTACGTCGAGCTACCCGACCCGAGCCCAAAGCTGGGCGAGCTCGTCGTCAACGTGAAGCGCAGCGGCGTCAACTTCGCCGACACCCACGCCTCCCGCAACGACTACCTCGCCGAGCAGACCTTGCCGCTGGTCCCCGGCGCCGAGATCAGTGGCCAGCTCAACGACGGTCGCCGGGTGGCGGCGCTGCTCGGCAGCGGCGGCTACGCCGAGAAGGCGGCGCTGCCGCAGGCGCAGCTGATCGAGATCCCACCCGAGGTCGACTACGACCAGGCGGCCGGCGGCCTGCTGCAGGGGCTGACCGCGATGGCGCTGGTCCACCGCTGCGCCCGGATCGAGGCGGGGGAGACGATCGTGATCGAGGCCGCGGCCGGCGGTACCGGCACCCTTGCCGTGCAGCTGGCAAAGCGCGCCGGAGCGCGGGTGATCGGCCTTGCCTCCAGCGAGGAGAAGCGCGAGCTGGTGCGCAGCCTCGGCGCCGACGCCGCCGTCGACTCCCGCGCCGAGGACCTCGGCGCCGCGATCCGCGAGGCCAACGACGGCAAGCGGGTCGACGCCGTTCTGCACATGAGCGGGGGAGAGGCTTTCGACGCCGAGCTCGGCGTCCTCGCGCCACTGGGGCGGATGGTCGTCTTCGGGATCGCCTCGCGCGAGCAACGCGAGATCTCGACCGCTTCGCTCCTGCGCGGCTCGAAGGCGGTGATCGGCTTCTGGCTCGCCCACCTGCTGATGCGCCCGGACCTGCTGGCGCCGATGATCGGCGATCTGCTCGGTGCACTCGCCGCCGGTGAGCTGACGGTTACGATCGGGGAGGTCTACCCGCTCTCGGAAGCGGCGCGCGCACACGAAGACCTGATCGCCCGCCGCACCAGCGGCAAGCTCCTCTTGGACCCATCGTCCTGAACACGAACCCAGTGACCGCCTTCAAAGACCTCGGCCTCTCGCCTGACATCCAGCAGGCGCTGGACGAGCTCGGCTTCGAGGAGCCGACGCCGATCCAGGAGCAGGCGATCCCGGAGCTGCTGGGCGGCCACGACGTGATCGGCCAGGCGCAGACCGGGACCGGCAAGACCGCCGCCTTTGGGCTGCCGCTGCTGCAGTACCTCGACCCCGAGAACGACGAGGTGCAGGCGATCGTCCTCACCCCGACCCGCGAGCTCTGCATCCAGGTGACGCAGGCGCTGCGCGCCTACGCCGAGCACCTGCCGATCGAGATCGTCGCCGTGTTCGGCGGCGCCCCGATCCGCTCGCAGCAGTCGCAGCTGCGCTCCGGCGCCCACGTCGTCGTCGCCACGGTGGGCCGGATGATGGACCTGATGTCGCGCCACTCGCTGGTCCTGACCGCGGCCCGCTACGTGGTGCTGGACGAGGCCGACGAGATGCTCGACCTCGGCTTCATCGAGGACGTCGAGAAGATCCTGAGGATGTGCCCGAGCGGGCGCCAGACGGCGCTCTTCTCGGCGACGATGCCGCCGCCGATCAAGAAGCTCGCCGAGGGCTACATGTACGACCCGACGACGATCCGGATCACGCCGAAGACGCTGACGGTCGACGCGATCCAGCAGGCCTACGTCGAGGTGCCGGCCAAGGAGAAGGCCTCGCGGCTGGTCGAGCTGCTGAAGGTCGAAGAACCCGAGCAGGCGATCATCTTCACCCGCACCAAAATCGGCGCCTCGAAGCTGGAGAAGACGCTGAAGGACAAAGGGCTCGACGTGAAGGCGCTGCACGGTGACCTCAGCCAGGGCAGCCGCGACGGGGTGATGATCGCCTTCAAGGACCACCGGGTGCGGTTGCTGGTGGCGACCGACATCGCCGCCCGCGGGCTCGACGTCGAGCACGTCACCCACGTCATCAACTACGACGTGCCGAACTCCTCGGAGACCTACGTGCACCGGATCGGGCGGACCGGCCGGGTGGGGCGGACCGGCCGCGCAATCACCTTCGTCACCCCCGACCAGCGCGATGAGATCGCTCGTATCGAGCGCGACGTCAACACCACGATCGGCGAGTGGGAGACCCCCGAGGAGCGGCTCGAACACGCGCCGCGGCCGCGGCGCCGGGAGCGCGAGCGGGAGCCGCGCCGCAAGCGCGAGCGCGAGAAGCCGGCCGCCGA
>JBQCCT010000008.1:0-3438 GCA_051961955.1 Solirubrobacterales bacterium | reverse complement strand
GACCGGACCCCTCTCCACACCGCAGCTCAGGGACGTCTCAGAGCTGGGCGTCTGCCGAAGCTCTGTGGTGGAGGGGACCGGTACTCCTCCGCAGGAATGTTCGGCGACATGCAATCTGGCTTTTGCGCGGCGAAGCCGCGCGCCAGGTTCTCCCCGCAGCGAAGCGGAGGGGAGGTCAATTCCGGAGGAGGAGTACCGCTCCCCTGTACCGCAGCGCTAGGTCACTCAGATGCGGACCGTGCAGCTCTTCAGCAGGGAGGCGACGATCTTGCGGTGAGCTTCGAAGCGGAACTTGCCGCGCAGGAACGGGAAAGGGATGCTGCCGACCCCATCCGGAGCACTGCAGGCGGCGGCTAGGTAGCTGCGGCGCTCACCGCCGAAGGCGTAGCGCCGGCCGAGCTCGAGATCAATTTCGGTCACAGAGCCAAGCCCGCCACCGAGTTTCGGGATGCGGGCGCGAAGCACGGTTCCATATTCGCCTTCCTCCCTGTGGCCAATCGTGATCGGGACGACCATGGTGACGCGGACCGGAACGCCGATGAAGAGGTGGACGAGCAGCTCCGGTTTGCCGTCGTGGCGGCTGTTGAAGACGGTTGCCTTTCCGGTCGCCGGGACGTCCTTGCCGACGCCGAGGGCAAGTTGTGCGCGGAAGCTCCCCGAGCCAACCCGGGCGTCTCCGCAGCGAGCGAGCGCCTCTTTGGTGGTGGTTGACTGCAGGAGCGGAGCGGTGCAGATCGGGAGCCCGATCGTTTCGATCCGCCCATGGCGATTGATTTCCATTTCGAGTCGTCGCAGCGGTGGTGGGTGAGTCCCGTCGGTGGTGGCGATCGCGCCCGCGACCTCGACGGTGATGGGGGCGGCTCGTTCGCGCGGCAGGGTGCTGGGCGAGAATTCGGCGCCGAATTTCACCCTCAGATTGCCCTTCTCGATGATTTCGTATTCGCGTACCTTGGCCGGTGCCGAAGCCGCGAGCACGGCAAAGGCGAGAAGGGCGAGGATCGCTAGCTGCCGCCGCATCTGGCAGCAAGTCTAGGTGGGGGAATCTGCGGCTAGGGTTGAGCAATGGTTGCGTCTCGTGCCTGGACCGAGCTCGCCGACGGCGACGAGTTCGCCGGCTACCGGATCGAGCAACGACTCGGGCGCGGGGGCATGGGCATCCTCTACTTGGCAGTCGAGCCGGGGCTGGAGCGGCGAGTGGCGCTGAAGCTAATTGCGCCGGAGGCGGCGGCCGATGAGATTTTCGCTCGCCGCTTCGCTGAGGAGTCGCGAATCGCGGCCTCGATCGAGCACCCGAACGTGGTCCCGATCTACGCCGCGGGCGAAGAGGGCGGCGTGCCTTGGATCGCGATGCGCTACGTCGCCGGTTCCGACCTCGGCCGGCGGATCGCGCGCGATGGACGGCTGGCGCCGGCCGAGGCTGTTGCACTGATTACCCAGGTCGGCAACGGCCTCGACGCGATCCACGCCGCTGGCCTCGTCCACCGCGACGTGAAGCCAGCCAACGTCCTGCTCAGCGGCGAACCCAGCTCCGAGCACGCATACATCACCGACTTTGGTGTCGCCCGCAACGTCGCCACTGAGTCGGGCCTAACCCAGACCGGTCGCTTCGTCGGCACCCTTGACTACGTGGCGCCGGAGCAGATCTCCGGCAAACCGATCGACGCCCGGGTTGACGTCTACGCCCTTGGCTGCCTGCTCTTCAAGCTGCTGACTGGAGAGGTGCCATTCCCCCGCGAGGGAGAGGCGGCCCGCCTCTACGCCCACCTCAACGACCCGCCGCCGGCAGCCTCGCTGTACGTGCCTGAGGTGTCGATGGCGCTGGACGACGTGGTGATCCGGGCGATGTCGAAGGCGCCGGACGATCGCTATCCGTCCGCCGGAGACCTCGGCCGCGCGGCGGAGGCGGCGCTGAGCGGTACCGCGGTCTCGGTTCCGGAGCGCACCGTCGCCGCCGGCGCCGCCGCGACCCGTGAGCGAGAGGCGGCGACGGAGCGACTCCGCGCCGAGTCTCGTGGCGACGCCTCAGGCAACCGACGCCTCTTCTTCGGCGGCGGGATGCTGGCGCTCCTCGTCGCGGCGGCGATCGCGGTTCTCCTTACGTCGAGCAGCGACCCTGGGGAAGGCGAAACCACGCGCGGGGAGAGGCAGGCAGCGAAGACGACCACTGAATCGAAACCCAAGCCCGAGACGCTGACGGCCGCCGCCCTGATCGAACAGGGCGACGCGATTTGCACGGAAAGCCGTACTAAGTACCTCCGCTATCGCAATTCGGTCAGCGAAAGAGAACCGGACGTGGCCTACTCACGGGTCCTCGTCGGTATCTCAGGCAAAGGGGTAGAGGAGTTCAACAAGCTCGTCCCACCGCCATCGAAGAAAAGGGCCTTTGACAAGTACGTCGCAGCACAGGAAGAAGTGCGCGAATGGGATCGCGATGCTCTCAGGGCGGCTGAAGAAGAAGACCCGACCGCCTACCTCGAAGCCCGCGAAAAGCGAAACAACACGGAAGAAGAACGCCAGCACCTGGCCGAAGCCGTCGGTTTCCATGTCTGCAGCAACAGCGAAGCCTGACGGCAAGTCTCCGGCTGCTGGCGACTTGCCGACGCGCCTGCGGCTCCAGGCGCCGCTGGCGCTGGCGCTGCTCGCCGAGCCGATCCCAGAAGTCGGTGAAGACCGAGGCGGTGCTCATACCGGCACCGGCTCGTGGTGCAGGGGCGGCGCGACGCCGTCCTTAGCGGCAATCAGGTCGACGGTGAGCAGCACCGCGGCTACCGCGAAGATAGGGGAGAGGGCAATGTTGGAGGCGGCCTCCGCCAGCCAGGTGGCGACGAAGGTGTCCCCGAAGAGACCGTGGACGAGACCGGCCAGTCCGCTGCCGATCGCGTCGCCGACGATCTCGATCGGCACAAGCACCCAGAAGACCGGCCAGAAACTGTCGCGCACCAGCTGGAAGCTGCGTAGCAGCGCTCGGTGGGCGCTGCGCTCCTCGATCTCGACCACCGGCCCGGCGAGGCCGAAGAAGACGAATGCGATGATGCCTGGAATCAGTCCGATTACCGTCCCGGCGGCGACGATCGTGACGAACGCGATGTCGACAAGGATCAGGCGTCCATACTTGACCCGCCCGGCGATTTCCCGCAGTGACGGTGGTTTCTCCCCGTGTGGATGGGTGAGTGAGATGGCGATCGCGCCGCTGAAGAAGAGCTCGCCAAGCAGGCCAGTCATCGTGACCGCCCCGACGGCGAGGACGATTGCGGTGACTTTAATCCCGCTGGTCAGGTCAAGGGCGCCGACGTCGACGTTGGCGGCTACCGCGTCGAGCAGCCCGAGCGGAAGGAAGACGATCAGCGCTAGGACGAGGAGCGAGCGTGCCCAGGCCCGGTAGGTGCGCCAGATCCGCTGGTAGGTGGTGAGGATCTGTCGGCGGCGGGTCACGGCTAG
>JBQCCT010000007.1:0-2756 GCA_051961955.1 Solirubrobacterales bacterium | reverse complement strand
GACCGGACCCCTCTCCACACCGCAGCTCAGGGACGTCTCAGAGCTGGGCGTCTGCCGAAGCTCTGTGGTGGAGGGGACCGGTACTCCTCCGCAGGAATGTTCGGCGACATGCAATCTGGCTTTTGCGCGGCGAAGCCGCGCTCCAGGTTCTCCCCGCAGCGAAGCGGAGGGGAGGTCAATTCCGGAGGAGGAGTACCGGTCCCCTGTACCGCAATGCTTAGTCCCAGCTATAGAAGGACGAAGCGGTCGCGGTGGACGACCTCGTCGGCGGCGTGCGGCAGCAGCTCGCGCACCTGGGCGCTCTTCATCCCGATCACCCGCTGCAGCTCGCGCGAGGAGTAGTCGGTGATCCCTTTACCGATCGTCTCGCCGTCGCTGGCGACGTCGATCGCGTCGCCCGCCTCGAAGCTGCCCTCGACCGCTGCGATCCCGACCGGCAGCAAGCTCGAGCCGCTCTCGCGCAGGACCCGGGCGGCGCCGGCGTCGACTACCAGCCGCCCCCGCGCCGGCTTCGCGTACTTGAGCCAGAGCTTGAAGCTCGACGTCTTGCCCTCGCCGGGGGCGAAGCGGGTGCCGCAAGCTTCGCCGCCGGCGGCCGCCTGCAGCGTCCCGCCCCTGGTTCCGTTGCAGATCACCGCCGGAATCCCGGCCTCGCTCGCCATCTCCGCCGCCGCCACCTTGCTGCGCATCCCGCCCGAGCCGAAGACCGAGGTGCGGTCGCCGATCTCCAGCTCGTCGAGCTGAGAGAAGTCGGTCACCTCGGCGATCAGCTCCGCCTCCGGGTCGGTGCGCGGATCGCTGGCGAGCAGGCCGTCCACGTTGGTGAGCAGGACCAGCAGCCTCGCGTCGAGCAGCACCGCCACCTGGGCGGCGAGGAAGTCGTTGTCGCCGAAGGTGATCTCGTCGGTGGCGGTGGTGTCGTTCTCGTTGACCACCGGCACCACGCCCCAGTCGACCAGCCGCCGCAGCGTCTGGCGGGCGTTGAGGTAGTTGGTGCGGGCGGCAATGTCGGCGGCGGTCAGCAGCACCTGCGCGGCGCGAGTTCCGTGCTGAGTGAGCCGGCTCTCGTAGGCGCGGAAAAGGTCGCCCTGGCCAACCGCCGAGGCGGCCTGCAGCTCGTCCATCGCTCGCGGCCGCGCCGGCAACTCCATCAGCCGCATCCCACGCGCGATCGCGCCAGAGGTGACCATAACCACCCGCTCGCCCCCCTGCTCCAGGCGCGCCACCTGCTCGCAGACGGAATCCAGGACCTCCGTGCGCAGCTCACCATCATCGGCGGCGACGATCGAGGAACCAAGCTTGACGACCAAAGTCATGGCGGGAAAGTAGCCGAGGGCTCAGCTAGAAGGGTGCAGCTCGAACTCGTGCTCGCCTATGCGGACGTCGTCGCCGGGCTCGAAGCCGGCGCGGTCGAGGGCGGCAATCACGCCCATCTCCTTCAGCCGCTGCTCCAGGTAGGCGAGCGCCTCTTCGTTTTTGGTGTCGTGGCGTTCAAACAGGAGCTCAACGCCGCGGCCGAGGACGCGGAATCCCCCGTCGTCCTCGCGCTCGACCCAGTAGCCGCCTTCGCCGGCGGGCCGGTAGACGCGGTGCTCGGCCTCGAACCCGTCGCTTGGCTCGGTGTCGGGGACGGCAGCTGGAGCGATCTCGGGCAGCTCGGCGAGGATCCGCTGCCGCAGCTCTTCCAGCCCCTCCCCCGTCGCCGAGGAGATCGCGAGGACACCAAGGGCCCGGTCGCCGAGGCGTTCGGACCACGCGGCGACAGCCTGCTCGATTTGCTCGAGCGGCAGCAAGTCTCGCTTGCTCAGCGCCACTAGCTCGGGCAGTCGCTCAAGGCCCGCCCCATGCGCCTCAAGCTCGCTCCGCACCGTCTCGTAGTTGGCGAGGGGATCGCCGTCGACCGGCGCCAGGTCGACGAGATGGACCAGCATCGAGCAGCGCTCGACGTGGGCGAGGAACTCATGGCCGAGACCGGCGCCCTCCGCCGCGCCTTCAATCAGGCCGGGGATGTCGGCGACGACGGCCTGGCGATCCTCGCCTTCGATCGTGCCCAGCACCGGCGAGAGCGTGGTGAACGGGTAGTCGGCGACCTTTGGCGCCGCCCGCGTCAACCGTCCCAGCAGCGAGGACTTGCCCGCATTGGGCAGCCCAACCAGGCCGACGTCGGCCAGCAGTTTCAGCCGCAACTCGATCCAGTCCGCTTCTCCGGCGCTGCCTTTCTCGGCGAAGCGCGGTGCCTGCCTGGTCGAGGTGGCAAAGCGCCTGTTGCCGTGCCCACCGCGCCCGCCCCGGGCAACCACAGCCCGCTGGCCCGGCGTCACCAAGTCGATCCGGCTGCCGTCAACCGCAGTCGCCTGCGTCCCCGGCGCCACCGGGATCTCCACATCCTCCCCGCGCGCCCCATGCCGGGTAGACCCTTCCCCATGCCGCCCCCGCTGCGCCCGAAAGTGCTTGGAACCCCGCAGCGCCCCCAAATCCCGCCGCGAGGGATCGCAAACGAGCACCACATCCCCCCCGTGCCCGCCATCTCCCCCATCTGGCCCGCCACGCGGCACATGAGCCTCGCGCCGAAACGAGATTGACCCGTTTCCGCCCCCACCGCCCTCAACCCAGATTTTCGCCTTGTCATACACCAGCAGATGAGCTTAGAGGCGGCTCTCCACATCTACGCAAGCTGTCGAGGAGGGGGGGGGGGGGCGGCGCCCCACACACCACACACCCCCACACCAACGCGGGGGGGGGGGGGGGGGGCGGCC
>JBQCCT010000006.1:0-2826 GCA_051961955.1 Solirubrobacterales bacterium | reverse complement strand
CGCCCCGGCTGCATCGTCGGGCTGGGCGGCGTTGAAGGCGACTTCAAGCTGCCCGAGGAACTGCCCGACAAGCTGCTGTTCATCAGCGCCGGCAGCGGGATCACGCCGATCATGAGCATGCTGCGCAGCCTCGATCGTTCCGGGCCGGTCCGCGACGTCGTTCACGTCCATTCCGCCCGCACGGTCGACGGGGTGATCTTCGGGGAGCGACTGCGCGACCTCGACGCCCGCCACGCCGGCTACCGCCTGCACCTGAGGATCACCGGCGAGGCCGGCCGAATCGCCCCTCCCGACCTCGATCGGCTCTGCCCCGATTGGCGCCGGCGCCACGCCTATGCCTCCGGCCCCGGCGAGCTGCTCGACGCGCTGGTCCAGCACTGGCGCCAGGAGGGGGATCCGGATCTGCTCGAGATGGAGCGCTTCCAGCCGGTGATCGGCGGCGGCGACACGGTCGCCGGAGCGGGCGGAGCGATTCGCTTCACCAAAAGCGGCGTCGAGACCGCTTCCAACGGCGCCACCCCAATCCTCGTCGCCGGTGAGGAAGCCGGGGCGGAGCTCCCCTTCGGTTGCCGGATGGGGATCTGCCACACCTGCATCGGCCGCCTCTGCTCCGGGGAAGTGAGGGACCTGCGGACCGGTGAGGTCTACGGCCAGGAGGACGAAATGGTGCGAACCTGCGTCAACGCCCCGGAAGGAGATGTCGAAATTGCCCTCTGAGACGATCGAAAAGAGCCCCCTTGCTCGTCTTTCGGACGAGCAACTGGAGCAGTTGGCCCACGAATTCGACGCGATTCGAGATCGGGTGATGGACGAGCTCGGCGACCGCGATCGGCGCTACATCGAGAGCATGATCGAGATGCAGCGACGCCTCGCCGTGCTTGGCCGCGCCGTCCTGCTCGCCTCGCGCAACCGCTTCGCCTGGATCGCCGGGACCGCCTCGCTCTCGGCGGCGAAGATCCTCGAGAACATGGAGATCGGGCACAACGTCATGCACGGGCAGTGGGACTGGATGAACGATCCGCGCATCCACTCCTCGACCTGGGACTGGGACACCGCCTCCACCGCCGAGGCCTGGAAGCACTCCCACAACTACGTCCACCACACCTACACCAACATCCGCGGCAAGGACAAGGACCTCGGCTACGAGATCATGCGGATCGACCCCGCGCAGAAGTGGCACCCGGTCTACCTCGCGCAGCCCCTCTACAACCTGATCCTGATGGCGCTGTTCGAGTGGGGCGTGGCGCTGCACGACCTCGACTTCGAGGCGATCCGCAAGGGCCGCAAGCCGATGCCCCAGGTGAAGCGCGAGCTGAAGGGGATCGCGGGCAAGGCGAAGGACCAGGTCGTCAAGGACTACATCGCCTGGCCGCTGGTCAGCGCCCTGGCGGCGGCCGCGGTCGACGCGGCGGTGGAGGCGGGACGGCAACGCAGGGGCAAGCGACAAGGCGGTCTCCTCGGCCGAATCCGGGGCAAGCGCAAGGGGCGCTGGGCACCGGTGGTGGAAGCCGCGATCGAGGGCGGGAGCAGGACCTTCCGGGCGACCGCCAAGGCCGATGCCACCGCCAACGTAGTCCGCAACGTCTGGGCTTACGCGATCATCTTCTGCGGCCACTTCCCCGACCAGACCTACACCTTCTCCCCGCAGGAGGTCGAGAACGAGAGCCGCGGCGGCTGGTACGTCCGCCAGCTCACCGGCTCGGCCAACATCGAGGGCAGTCCCCTCTTCCACGTCGCCAGCGGCAACCTCGGCTACCAGGTGGAGCACCACCTCTTCCCCGACATGCCGAGCACCCGGTACGCCGAGATCGCCCCGCAGGTCAAAGACGTCTGCGAGCGCTACGGCCTCCCCTACAACAGCGGCCCCCTGATGCAGCAGCTGGGGATGGTGCAACGAACGATCCTGCGCCTCGCCTTTCCCGGCGGCAGGCCCCGGCCGAAGCCGGGGCCCTATCGGGGCAGGTAAGGCGACCGGGTAGCCGGGCCGTGCTCCTTCACGCCAGGACCGGGGACAGCTCGCGAGCCGTTTCCCAAAGGCTCGAGTGGAGCTCCGCTAAACACGCCTCCAGCAGCTCGGTGTCGCCTTTCAACCGCAACCCCTTGCGAGGTCCATTGACGAG
This sequence comes from Solirubrobacterales bacterium, assembly GCA_051961955.1. GTDB lineage: Bacteria > Actinomycetota > Thermoleophilia > Solirubrobacterales > 70-9 > VAYN01. The sequence goes on along the minus strand of JBQCCT010000006.1, from coordinate 706 downwards.
CTCTCCCATCCAAGGGTCGACCCGTCCTCTAGCCCAGCCATCTGGTTCGGCTGCCGGTTCGGTGCAGCTGAGCACAGCTCCGTCGTTATCAATCTTCGCCCCGACAAGCTCCGCTTCCCTTAGGTTGGCTTCGCCGCCGGGGACAACGGCGAAGGTGAAGCTCTTGCCCGCGCGGTCCGGCAGGGTGATCAGAGGCAGTGCGGCTCGCAGCATCGCGGCAACTTCGGCGGCGGTTGCGCCCATCTCGCCCTCGGCCACGATATTTCGGTGCCGCCAACGGCCGATCCCCGCAATCAGCGCCATCGCCCGCCGTGCTTTGTCCGTCAGCTCGTAGCTTCGTCGTGGTAATCGTGCAGGGCAAGTCTCCTGGAGGAAACCGCCGATCGCGAAGAGGACGGTCCGCCGTTTGACCTGGTGATAGCTGAGCCCGTGGTCTCCCCGCGCCAGCTCCGTCGGCGAGCAGGGCCCGTAGCTGAGCGCCTCGATCATCCCCGCTTCCCAAAGGTCGGCCAGGAGGCCCAGCGAGCCCCAGGCATGGGCGTCGACCTCGCCACTGGACAGGCGCGTCAACGAAGCGTCCGCATAGGCCTCCAACAGCGTGAGAAGCTCCTGCCCGTCCGGATCGGTGAGACGGTGGGTGACCTTCGAGGGGACACCCGGCTCCTCGTGCCGCTCGATCAGCCCGATTTCCGACAACCTGCCCGCG
>JBQCCT010000005.1:0-4036 GCA_051961955.1 Solirubrobacterales bacterium | reverse complement strand
TCTGGTCGGCGTGCACCGCCCGGCCCCCCCCCCCCCCCACCCCCCCGCGCCCGCCCCCCCGCCCCGCCACCACCTCGTCGCGGTCGTGGAGGACGAGCAGCCGCTCGATCAGGAAGAAGCCGAGGAAGCCCGCCGGCGACCAGGGCGGTGGAGAGGTTGGCGTCTTCGACGGTCTTGAGGCCCTCGGGGAGGAGTCGCCCGCCCCACCGAAGGCAATCGCCGATCGATCTCCAAAGCGGTGAGGGCGCAGTCCTCGCCCTCCAGCAGCTCGATCACCCGCCGCCGCGCCGCCCCCGACCGAAACCCCGCCTCGTTGAGGCGCCCCCTCGCTCGCTCGGCCCAGGTCACGGGCGAGAGCCTACATGAAAATGAGACTCATTCTTGTCTCAATGTTCCGTGGTTCCTTATGCCCCAAATAGGTGCAAAAGGAACCACGCAACGCTGGGTCAGCTGTACCTGTCCCACTTTTCTAGGTAGGGGAGCGGGTCGATCGGTTCGCCGCCTTCGTACCAGCCGGGTGGGGTCCACATCTCGAAGTGGAGGTGGCAGCCTTCGGCGTCGCCGGTGTCGCCGACGATGCCGATCGGCTGACCGGTGCGGACGGTTTCGCCGGTGTGGAGGGGAGAGGGTTCGGCCAGGTGGGCGTACATGAAGTCGAAGCCGGTGCCGCGACCGTCGATGACGATGTAGTTGCCGGCGGCGCTCTGGTAGCCGGCGTACTGGACCTGGCCGCCGCGGGCGGCGACCAGCGGCGTGCCGCAGGCGGCCGTCACGTCCTGGCCCTGGTGGGTGTGGCCGGCGCGGGGGGCGCCGAAGCGCCCGGCGCCCAGGTTGAATTCGTGCTTGCCGAGGACCGGGAAGGCATAGCCGTAGAAGGCGAAGCCGAGGCTGAGGCTGGTCGAGGCGGTCGCCTTGCGGGCGGCCGGGGTGCTTTCGCCCTGGGGGCTGATGCGGAAGCTGTAGCGGCCGTTGCGGGCGGGGCGGCCTTCGTTAGTGATCCCATCCCAGCGGACTTTGCCCGCGACTTCGGGGGCGACGTTTTCGCGGTAGAAGGTCTTGACGACTTCGCCGCTGGCGTTGATGACTTCGATCTGCAGGTCGTTTTCCGGCTGGGTGCTGCCGATCGTGTAGGTGAGGCGGGGGTAGCGGTAGCCGAAGTAGAAGGACTTGCGGGGGCTGGTTTCGGCTGAGATCAGGGTCAGGACGCCGGCGCTGGGAGAGCTTGCCGGGGAGCCGGAGGGACTGCCTTTCGCGGTCGGCGCCGAACCCGGTCCCGCCGCGCCGCCGGTGTCGGCCGCGGCCACGCCCGCGAAGCAGGCCAGCAGCGCCACGGTCACCGCTATGCCGATCTTGCTCACCGGACCAAGCCGGACGAACCCTAGGTTGCTGCTCACCGCTAACCCTCTCTTTCGATCGCCTGCGGAGTTAGCTGACGGGCTCGCGCTGAAAGAGTCGCGCTACGGACGGGTTTCGTCCGATTCGCCCCTGAGACCTGCAAAGGCCTCTTCGGTTCCTCCGCTCCCGCGCAGTAGGCCTGCACGGGATTAGGCTGTTGTCGGGCGGCAGCTTATACCGAGATGCGGCTATCATCCCCCGGCCGCGTGGGAAGACCGCGCGGTTTTTGCGCGATGAAGACCTTTGTAGCCACTCCAGCCAACCGCCAGCGCGACTGGTACGTCGTCGACGCCGAGGGGAAGACCCTGGGCCGTCTCGCGACGCAGATCGCCGACACCCTGCGGGGTAAGCGCAAGCCGGAGTACACGCCCCACATCGACACCGGCGACTTCGTCGTCGTCGTCAACGCGGAGAAAATCCGCGTCACCGGCGACAAGCTTGCCCAGAAGACCTATTGGCGCCATAGCGGCTACCCGGGTGGGATCAAGTCCCGCACGCTCGGCGAGATGCTCGAGCGCAAGCCCGAGGAAGTGATCCGCAAGGCCGTGAAGGGGATGCTGCCGCGCAACCGCCTCGCCCGCCAGCAGCTGACCAAGCTGAAGGTGTACGCCGGGCCCGACCACCCGCACGCGGCGCAGCAGCCGAAACCGATGGAGACCGACTGATGGACGACGAGAACAAAACGCCGGAGCAGGACGAGAACCTCGAGGGACAGGAGCCTGGGGCCGCGGGTCCTGTCTCCGATGGTGATTCTCCGGCAGCGCCGGAGAATTCACCATCGTCGCCACCCGCGGCAGAGGCCGCCGAGCCCGAGGCTCCGGCCGCGTCAGATGAGGAGCCGTCCGAGGAGGTGACTGAGGAGCCCGTCGCCGAGGAGGTCACCGCTCCGGAGCCGGATCAGGAGATCGAGGAGACTCCCGAGCGCGAGCCGGAGCCGAAGCGCGAGGAGAAAAAGAAAGACGTCATTCCGGGCGCTGACCTGGAGCCGATCCTGGTCGAGCCGGAGGCGCCACAGCTGAGTGCCGAGGAGCAGGCGCGGCTGGAAGCCGAAGAAGAAGAGAAAGCGCGCCGCGAAGCCGAACTGCAGGCCGAAGAAGAAGCCGAAACCACCGGCGCAACCCGTGCCCCGGCGAAGATGGACAAAGGCGCGACCTTTCTCGCCACCGGCAAGCGCAAGAGCTCGATTGCCCGCGTCACCGTCGTCCCCGGGGACGGCAAGATCGAAATCAACAAGCGCAGCCTCGAGGAGTTCTTCCCGCGGCCCCTGCACCAGACGATGGTCAAGCAGCCGCTGCTGGTCTCCGGCTATGAGGGCAACGTCGACGTCCGTGTCCGCGTCCACGGCGGCGGCATCAGCGGCCAAGCCGGCGCGATCCGTCACGGCGTCGCCCGCGCTCTGACCAAGATCGACACCGAGCTGCGCGGCGACCTCAAGCGCCGCGGCTTCCTCACCCGCGATGCCCGCGTCAAGGAGCGCCGCAAGGCCGGTCTCAAGAAGGCCCGCAAGCGGCCGCAGTTCAGCAAGCGCTGATTTGGACGGGGTGAAGACCGCGCGCAAGCTCTTCGGCACCGACGGGGTCCGGGGAGAGGCTGGGACCTTCCTCACCGCCGAGCTGGCGACCGCCCTCGGCCGGGCGACGACCGCAACGCTGGAGGCCTCGCGGCCACAGGTCCTGATCGTCCGCGACACTCGCGAGTCGGGTCCGATGCTGGAGGCGGCCCTCGCCGCCGGGATCGCCGCCGCCGGTGGCGACGCACTGCTCGCCGGCGTTCTCCCGACCCCCGCCGCCGCGATTCTGGTCAAGCGCCTCGGCCTCGACCTCGCTGCCGTCGTCTCGGCCTCCCATAACGCCTTTGCCGACAACGGGATCAAGTTCTTCGACAACCGCGGCGTCAAGCTCCCCGACGAAGTCGAGGCGCGGATCGAGCGCCTGATCGACGAGGCGCCCGCGGCCGAGCAGCCGGGCCGCGTCACCGACCTGAACGGCGGCCTCGAGGACTACCTGCGGGCGCTGCAGTCGGCTTTCCCGCTTGATCTCTCCGGCCGCCGCGTCGTCCTCGACTGCGCCAACGGCGCCACCCACCGTGCCGCCCCGGCGATCTTCGAGCGCCTCGGCGCCGAGGTCGAGACGATCGGGGCCGAGCCCGACGGCCGCAACATCAACGCCGGCTGCGGCTCCACCCACCTCGAGCCGCTGGCCGAGCGGGTCGCCGCCTCCGAGGCCGAGATCGGCTTCGCCTTCGACGGCGACGGCGACCGGATGCTGGCCGTCGACGGCAGCGGCCGCGTCCACGACGGCGACGAGCTGATTGCCCTCGCCGCCCGCGGGATGAAGCAGCGCGGCGAACTCGACGGCGGTGTCGTCGTCACCGTGATGAGCAACTTCGGCTTCCACCAGGCGATGGAAGAGGCCGGGATCGAGGTAGCCGTCACCCAGGTCGGCGACCGCTACGTGATCGAGGAGATGCGGCGGCGCGGTTGGAAGCTCGGCGGTGAGCAGTCCGGCCACATCATCGCCTCCGACATCGTCTCCACCGGCGACGGCATCGCCGCGGCGCGGATGACGATGCGCGAGCTCGGTGGCGCCCGGCTCGAGGAGGCGGTGCCGAGGGAGACGCTGCCGCAGGTGCTGGTCAACGT
>JBQCCT010000004.1:0-4055 GCA_051961955.1 Solirubrobacterales bacterium | reverse complement strand
CGGTGGGGGTGTGGATCGGCGGTGCCTTCTCGCCCACGGTTGGCACCTTCGGCGAGTTGCCGATGACCGGGGTGGGCACCCGCGAGACTTCCAGCCCGTTCCTGCCCTTGATCACTGCGATCGCGATCCAGGGTCCCTTGCGGTCGAAATCAACCTTCGGTACCACGTAGACGTTCTTCGCCTGGTCCGGGTCTTCACCGGCGGCGCGGTAGGCGGGCTTGACCGCCAGCGACGTCTCCTGCGCCGGCAGCGGTCCGATCACCTTCCCCTTGGGCGTCTTTGCGAAGTACAGGGCGACGTCGGCGCCGCTCACCTGTTCGTTGCCGGCCGTGAAGACGCCGAAGGGGTAGCGGTTGGCGCCGACCACGAACGCCTGCGCCGCCGGCGCGATCACCAGCTTCGTCAACTTCGCGCCGGCACCGTTGACCAGCTGCTGGAGCGTCTTTCCCTGCGCCGAGGGGAATTCAGCGGCCGAGGGGGCGGGGCGGTCGCCGCTTTCGGAGCCGCCGCAGCCGGTTGTGAGGACGGCCAGCGCGCAGAGGAGGGCGAGGGCCGGGACGAGTCGCGCACGCACCCCCGGCAAGCTACAGATCGACACCAGCCGGGCTCCATCACCGCAACGGATTCTCAACACAACCGCGATCGCACTCCTGCAATCGTTCGCTTCAGTGCTCGTCGTGGCTAGGGGAACTTCCGAAGGGAGAGTTCGATGAAGAAGCTGACGTTGCTGATCGCCGCCGCCCTGCTCCTGATCGGAGCGGCCTCCGCCTTGGCGCTCGAACCTCCCCAGCAGGAATACCGCGAAAAGGTCGAGCCGATCTGCCAGAAAAACACGGAAGCCAACGAAACGATCCTCAAAGACGTGCGCAAGCACGTCAAGGAAGGCAAGTTGAAGCTGGCCTCGCGCCAGCTCTTCGCCGCCGCCAAAGCGCTGAAGCACACCCGCGAACAGCTGCTCAAAGTGCCGAAACCGGCCGAAGATGCGGCCCGCCTGACGAAGTGGCTGAAGGGCGTCAAGACCGAGGTCGAACTGCTCGAAGCGGCCGGCCGGAAGCTGGCCCACGGCGAAAAGACCGCTGCCAGCAAGCTCGTCGTCCGCCTCGACAGCAACGCCCGCAAGACCAATAACCTAGTCATCGACTACCAGTTCCGCTACTGCCGCTTCAACCCCTCGAAGTTTCTCTAGAATCATCTTGAGCGGCTTCAGAGGAGGCCGACTCGCCCGGATAGCTCAGTTGGTAGAGCACTTCCATGGTAAGGAAGGGGTCACGAGTTCGAGTCTCGTTCCGGGCTTCCCCTCTGCCAAACGCTCTGAACCTGCCAGGGAAGCGTTTTCGGCACTCCTGTTGAGGACCCTCCACCGGAAGAGTCCCTGCCTAAGGGAGAGCCTCGAGCTCCACCAGGTGCCACTCCATCCAGCGGCAGATCGCTGGCGTCGCCGCCCAGCTGGCTGGTCGGCTGGCGCCGTTCCTGACCTGGTGTACGCGGTGAGGGCCGGGGAGGTAGGCGGCCGCGGCCCGGGCTGCTGTGACCTCGCGCGGTTCTTCAGCATCGGCTAGTAGCAGCGTCGGACTCTGCACCGCCTCAATCGCCTCGCCGGCGAGGTCCGGTCTGCCGCCGTGCGAGACGACCGCTCGAATTCGCGGTACGAGCGCGGCGGCGGCGGACAGGGCAGCTGCCGAGCCCAGGCCGGAGCCGACGTAGCCGAGAGGCAGACCGCTGACGCCCCGTTGCTTCCTGCTCCACCCGGTGGCGCCGATCAGGCGAGCGGCGAGAACGCCGACGTTGCCCTCGACCTCGGCGAGGTCCGTCGTTTCCACCAGATCGAACAGGAGCGTCCCGAGGCCGCGCTCGTTCAGCGCTTCGCTGAGGTCGATCTGGCGGCGGTCGATTCGTAGCAGGTCTCGGCTCGAGGCGAAGATGACCAATCCCTTCGGGTCCGGGGGCAGGTACAGCCAGCCGGCCAGCCTGGCGCCGGCGGCTTCGACACATACCCCCCGCTGCAGTGCAGTGGTGGGCATACCGGGAGCGGTCTTAGGGGCTAACACTGGAGCCGGTCCCTTCCTGCCGTCTGCATCTCCTCTGCGGCGCGGTCGGGACCGAGGAAGGGGACTAGGATCGAGAAGAGGATCTCGGGCAGCATGCGCGGCAGCCTCTCGGTCCGGCCTTCCTCCACCTCTCTGAAGATGATCGATTTGGCGGCGCCGAGCGCCAGCAGCTCGACTTCCGGTGGCAGGTCTTCGAAGGCCGCCGGGTACCTGCGGCCCTCGCCGACGAAGGGGATGAAGCGCGGCAAGAGGGCCAGATAGCGCTGGTAGGCGGACGGCCCGATCTCGGGAAACGAGCGCAGCATCGCTCTCGCCACCTCCGGCCGCGCGGCCAGCTCGTCGAGAACCCTCTCCAGCCCCGCCCGGATCCGCTCGGGCCAGGTCTCCGTCCCGTCGCACCGGGCGCAGGCTTTTCTCAAGGTCTGCTCTATCAGCAGGTCATAGGCGGCAAATAGGCATTTTTCCTTGTCGTCGAACTCCGCCTCGAACTCCTCGCTCGAGACCCCGACCGAGGTGCGAGCGCGAGTGACCGACATCTCCCAGTATCCGTGTCGCCCAAGCTCCTCCAGCATCGCCCACAGCAACGCTTCCCTCCGAGATGGCTCCATGATCCCTCCTCAGCGGCAAAAACCGCCGGCTTGCTTGCCGAAACGCCTCCCAGACCGACGCTCGACGGCTCGCCTGACAACCCCTGCCGGCGATGCTATGCCCGCAAGCGACTCAACTCAAGAATAGCTAGTGTATCCTTCTAGGAAGAACACTGTTCCCACATGACCGTATCGCGAAACAGGCCAACCACCGCGCGCCCGGGCGGCCACCGGCTGCGTCAGGAGGTGCTCTTCCACCATCAGCGCCAACGCATCCTGCTGGCCGCCGCCGAGGTCTTCGCGGCCAGCGGCTATCGGCAGGTCGCGGTGGCCGACATCATCAAGCAGGCGAGGGTGGGACGCGGGCGCTTCTACGAGCATTTCTCCTCGAAGGAGGATTGCTTTCTGGCGCTTTATGACTTTGGGGCCAGCTCCGCCCTGAGCGTCGTCGAAGAGGCTTGCAGCGGCTCCGCGCTCACCTTTGGCGAGCGGGTTCAGGCCGGGATGGCCGCCTTCCTCGACTATGTCGAGGCGAATCCGGACCTGGCCCGCAGCTGCATCGTCGAGGGGCCGGTAGCCGGGCCTGCGGCCACCGCGCGCTTGGAGGGCGCGATGGGCGAATTCGCCTCTCTGCTGCGAAGAAGTCGCGGAGAAGCCGGCGAGGACGAGCTTCCGGGCGGTGTCGAGGAGACCCTCGTCGGCGGCCTCTATTGGATCCTCTACTACGCCGTGCTCGAACACCGGCCGAAAGAGGTCCGGCGGCTCCTGCCGCAGCTTTCCGAGTTCTCGCTGGTCTCCATTCCCGCCGCCTAACATCGATGCTCGTGAAGAGCGACCTGCCCGCTGAGAACCCCCTCTACCCGGACGAGCTCGCTCAGCTTCCGCACGGGCGCCACGGCCTGCCGGCGGAGTTCGTCGACCGCAACCAGCGGCGGCGGCTGATCGCCGCCTTCACCGCTTTGGTCGGCGAGGTCGGCTACAGCGGCGTGACGATCACCGGCTTGGCCGAAGCCGCCACCGTCTCCACCCGCACCTTCTACAAATTCTTCGAGACGGTCGAAGACTGCTGCCTGGCCGCCTTCGACCAGGCGATCGACGAGCTGCGTCCCGTCATCGCCGAGGCATGGAACAGCCACGAGGAATGGCCACTGCGGGTGCGGGCCACCCTTGCGGCCTTACTGGCCGACTTCGCCGAGCGCCCCGATCAGGCACGCCTGCTGTCGGCAGAGCCGTTCGTCGCCGGCCCGAGGATCGCCGCCCGCCACAAAACGGCGGTGGAGGAGTTGGTCCCCTATCTGCGCGAGGGTCGCCGCTTCCGGGAGCTAGATGACCGGCTGCCGGAGACCACGGAGAGAGCGCTCCTGGGATCGGTCGACTCGGCCGTCGCCCGCAAGGTCCTCGCCGGAGATGCCGAAAGCCT
>JBQCCT010000003.1:0-7155 GCA_051961955.1 Solirubrobacterales bacterium | reverse complement strand
CCGAGGTCGCCGAGTACGAGCGCGAGCTCCTCGCCCGCCGGCGCGAGCATCTGATCATCCGGGTCGACCGCGCCGATCTCTCCAAGAACGTCCTCCGCGGCTTCACCTCATTCGACACCTTCCTCGAGCAGCATCCGGAGTTCCGCGAAAAGGTCACCTTCATCGCCCACCTGCAGCCTTCACGCCAGGACGTGCCCGAGTACGCCGAGTACCTGGAGCGGATCGAGGCCCTGGCGGCGGTGGTCAACCATCGTCATGGCACCACCGACTGGATGCCGATCGACCTGCGCGTCTACGAGAACTTCCACGACGCGGTCGCCCGCTACAAGCACTTCGACCTGCTGATGGTCAATTCGCTGTTCGACGGCATGAACCTGGTCGCCAAGGAGGCGCCGGCGGTCAATACCCGCGACGGGGTGCTGATGCTCTCCGAGAACACCGGCTCCCACCAGGAGCTGATCGACTATGTGCTCTCGGTCAACCCGTTCGACATCCAGGAGCAGGCCGACGCGATCTACCGCGCATTGACGATGGATCCCGAGCAGAAGCGGCAACGGGCGGAGGGACTGCGAGAGATCATCTTCTCCCACAGCCCCGGCGACTGGGTCGACGACCAGATCAAAGACATAGAAGCCGCTCGTAGCGCAACCGCCTGAGCGCAAGGGGGGAGAGTTTGCGCCCGCCCAGACTTGAGAGGGCATGCGCGGAGTTCGAATCAGGTTGGGCGGCGCGGCCAAGGTCGCGGCGATGGCCGTAACGGCCCTGCTCGCCCTGCAGGCGCTGCCCGAACTACTAGAGCCCCCAGCGCCTCCGCCGCTGGCCGAAGACGTAGGCCTGCCGCAAGCCGTCCGCCCAACGGAGCCGCCACCCGAGCTCGGGCGTCAGAAGTTGCGGTTCGAAACGGGCGCTCAGCGACCGAAAAGAGCCACGCGATCGCGCAAGAGGGGCGCCAAGCCCAACTTGCGGTTCGAAACGGACGCCAGGCGACCGAAAGGAACCGCGGGATCAGAGGGAAGACGTGAGCACCCACCGAAATCTCCGACCGCGTCCGTTGCGCCCCCGCCGGCCGCGCCTGAACCGCCCTCGTATGCGCCGCCTCCTGCGCCCGCCCCGCCGCCTCCTCCATCTGCGCCGACGCCTGCGGGGGACGGGTCGGAGGAGTTCGCGCCGCACTAGGAGTTCCGAGCGGCCGTCGCGGGCGGCACCTCGCCGCTATAGTCCTTCGCCGTTTTGGCAGCACCACGCGAATACGAGCTGGTCCTGATGCTGGACCCCCAACTCGACAGCCCCGCGCGCGACGCGCTGGCGGGAGAGGCCCGTGGGCAGATCGAAGCCTCCGGCAGCCTCAAGCACGAGAACACCTGGGGCCTGCGCAAGATGGCCTACGAAATCAACCACCGCACCGAGGCGGATTACCGCTGGCTGCGGTTCGAGGCCCCCAGCGAGCTGCTCGACTCGCTCGACCACAACCTGAAGATCGCCGACGGCGTGCTGCGCTTCCGGATCTTCAAAGTCGATCCCGACGCGCCGGTGATCGTCCCGCCCGCCGTTACCGCCACCCCCGGGCCACGGGAGCGCAGCGCGCAGGGAGCTGCACGCGAGGATCGGGACGAGGCTCCCGCCCCCACTATAGAGATCGACTCCGAGGAGTAGCAGCCCATCCCGGGCCGCTGTTTGCGGGAAAACCCCCTGGCGAGGGGGGAGAGTCGCGCCGTCCCCCTCCTTAGACTGGTAACCGATAAGCAACTTGCAGAGGAGTGAGTGACTTGGCAGCTTCGAACGTGAACGTGGTGGTGATCACCGGGAACTTGACCCGGGATCCGGAGCTGCGACACACCGGTGGTGGAACTGCGGTCTGCGACCTGCGTGTCGCTGTCAATAGCCGCCGCAAAGACCAAAGTGGCAATTGGGTCGACAAGGCCAACTACTTCGACGTCACCGTCTGGGGGGCGCAGGGCGAGAACTGCGCCAACTACCTCTCCAAGGGGCGGCCGGTGGCGGTCGAGGGGCGTCTCGACTGGAGCGAATGGGAGGCGAAAGATGGCAGCGGCAAACGCCAGGCCGTGCGGATCATCGCCAACACGGTCCAGTTCCTCGGCTCGCGCGATGGGGCCGGAGGCGGCAACAACGGCGGTGGCGGTGGTGGCTTCAGCCCGCCGCAAAGCGACGTGCCGGCCGACATGTCCGACTTCGGCGGCGCCCCGGCCAACACCGGCGCAGCGTCCGAAGACGATATTCCCTTCTAGCGTTATGGACAGGGCGCCGCTGAGCGGCGCCCTGTAGCATCTCGCGCCGATATGGCAAGAACTTCTGATCCCTCATCCCGCCCGGGCGGTCGACGCGGCAGGCGCGGTGCTGAGCGCGCGCGGCCGCGCAAATACACGCGGGTCAACTCCGAGGTCGTCGACTACAAGGACCTGAACCTGCTGCGGCGCTTCCTCTCCGACAAGGGGAAGACGCGCGGCCGTCGGGTCACCGGGCTTTCCCGCCGCCACCAGCGTCAGCTCTCGGTGGCGGTGAAGCGGGCGCGCGAAATCGCCCTGCTTCCCTACGTCGGAGAGCGCTGATGGCGCAGGCGATCCTGCTTCAGGACGTCGAGTCCCTCGGCGAGCGCGGCCACGTCGTCGACGTCGCTCCCGGCTACCTGCGCAACTACCTGATCCCACGCAAGCTGGCCCAGCCGGCGACCGCGGGGGCGCTGGAGGAAGCCCGCCGCCGCATGGAGGCGGCGGAGCGGGCCGAGAAGGCCCGCGCCGAGCGCGAAGCGGAGGCTGCCGGCCTGCTCTCGAAAACGGTGCTGACGATCCACCAGCGCGCCGGCGAGGACGGCAAGCTGTTCGGCTCGGTCGGGCCGAAGGAGATCGTCGACGCGCTGCAGGAGGCGCGCGACCTGCGAATCGACAAACGCAAAGTGCGGCTCGAGCAGCCGCTGCGTGAACTCGGCACCTTCATGGTCGAGATCGAGCTCGCCGACGGCACCGTCGCCGCGGTGAAGACGATCATCAGCGAGGAGAACTAGCCCCCTACCGCGCTGAGCGCGGCGTTACCCTCGGCGGATGCGCGCACGACGCCTGCCGACCAGACTGACCCGCCGCGCTAAAGCGCGGACGCGATTCGGCTGGGCACGCTCCGAGCGTGCGACGGTGGGACTTGCCACGGTGGCCCTGGGTGCTGCCGGCTCCGTCCTCGCCGGCCAGTTCAGCCGCATGCTGGCGCGTCGTACCAGCGAGGCACAGGATCCGGAAGCGCTGCTGGAATCGGCGCCGGCCGCTGCCGCCGACACGGTGGGCGTCGCCGTCCGCGGCTACGTCGAGGCGCCGCGCAGCGAAACCGTCCTCTTCAACCTCCTCGCCGGTTTCCTCGGCTCCTTCGCCCTCGTACGCCTCTCGACCATGGCGATCCGGGACGGCAAGGGCCCCTTCCGCAACGTCCGCATCGGCGGCCGCCACATCCACCACTTCGTGCCCGGCATCCTGATCGCCTTCGGCTCCGGCACCGCCGCCCTGCTCACCGACGACGACGCGCTCGAGCAGCGCTTGGCGATCCCGATGGGCGTCGGCATCGGCCTCACCTTCGACGAGGCGGCCCTCCTGCTCGACCTCCGCGACGTCTACTGGACCCGCGAAGGCCTGCTCTCGGTCCAGCTCAGTCTCGGCGCCACCGCCATCCTCAGCATCGCCATCCTCACCCTCCGCATGCTCCGCCGCGGCGAGCGCCGCCAGGAACAAGAAGGCCTGATCCCCCCGCCCCAGCACCACCAGCTCTCCTTCGGAACTGCCGCATAAGCGTCATGGAAGTGTGAATTCCTTTTCGCGGGATTTGCACAGATGGCTCACGTACCCCCGCCCCGCCTCTGGTTTGCTTGCTGAGCATCCTTTTCGCGGCCCTGGATCCGCCGCCTGGATGCCTTTACTAGGAAGCACGATGCCGCAGTCACCCACGACGCACGTACCGCCGCAGAACATCGAGGCCGAGGAGTCGGTGCTCGGAGCGATGCTGGTCGCCGAGCCGACGCTGACGCGGGTGATCGACGAGGTGAAGCTGCACCGCGAAGACTTTTATCTCGACAAGCACAAGGCGATCTTCGAGGCCATCCATGACCTCTACGCCGCCTCGAAGCCGGTCGACGAGCTCAGCGTCAGCGAGGCGCTGACCCAACGCAACAGCATTGAGGAGGCGGGCGGCAGGCACTACGTCTCGGAGCTGGCGGCGAAGGTCCCGGCCGCCGCCAACGCCAAGCACTACGCGGAGATCGTCCAGCAGAACTCGCTGCTGCGGCGGCTGCTCGGCGCCGGCCAGGAGATCCAGGGCTGGGTCAACGAGCGCGCCGGCGAGCCGCGCGAGCTCTCCGAGCGAGCCGAGAAACTGCTCTTCGAGGTTGCCCACAAAGAGCAGGCGAGCGACTTCAGACTGCTCTCCGAGATCCTCCACGACGAGGTCGACCGGCTGGAGAAGCTCTCGACCGGCGAGACGGAGCTGACCGGCACCCCCTCCGGCTTCCGCGACGTCGACGCGATCACGGGCGGCTTCCAGCCCGGCAACCTGATCATCGTCGCCGCCCGGCCCGCAATGGGCAAGAGCGCGCTCGTCGCCAACATCGCCGAAAACGTCGCTGTCAAGAAGCATCAGCCGGTCGCCTTCTTCTCGCTGGAGATGTCCGAGGTCGAGCTGGCACAGCGTTTCATCGCCTGCCGGGCGCGGATCTCAGGCGACAAGCTGCGCAAGGGCCAGGTCTCGAAACGGGACTGGCCGAAGGTGCTGCGCGCCTGCAACGAGCTGGAAGAAGCGCCGCTCTGGTTCGACGACTCCTCCGACCTGGGGATCCTCGACCTGCGGGCGAAGGCGCGGCGGCTGCACGCCCAGGAACAGGAGCGAGGCGGCCTCGGCCTGATTATCCTCGACTACATCCAGCTGATGCGCTCCGACGACCACCGCGCCAACCGGGTCGAGCAGGTGGGCCAGATCAGCCGTGGGCTGAAGATCCTCGCCCGTGAGCTGGAGGTGCCGGTCGTTGCCATCTCGCAGCTCTCGCGCGCGCCCGAGCAACGGACGCCGCCGAAGCCCCAGCTCTCCGACCTGCGCGAGTCGGGGCAGATCGAGCAGGATGCCGACGTCGTCGCCTTCCTCTACCGCGAGGACTACTACCGCGACCCCGACGAGGAGCCCGACGGCCTGGCCGACCTGATCATCGCCAAGCATAGGAACGGCCCGATCGGGACCAGGAAGCTGGTCTTCCTCGACCGCTACCCCAAATTCGCCGATCATGCCCACCAAGAACCGCCGATCGAGCAGCCCGTCGGCGAAGCGCCGCCGTTCGACGACGCGGCCGCGGCGGGGCCTGATTTCTGATGCCTGCCATCGCCCGCTCCGAGCCCTTCCGGGAACAGGCCTGCCCACTCGGCGTCTGCGACGGCTCCGGCTGGATCCTCGGGCCCGAGGACGTCGCCCGTCCCTGCGAGTGCCGGGCCGAGCGTCTCAACCGCGACCGCAGCCGCGGCATCGCCTCCGCGATCCCGGCTCGCTACCGTGGCGTCTCGTTCGACCGGCCGCCGGTCTCCGACATGGCCCGGGACATGGGAACCCGCCATGTCGTCCAGGGCGCCCGCGACTTCGCGGAAAACCTGGACGAGAACCTCGCCGCGGGGCGCGGGCTCTGGTTCATGGGCGACACCGGCACCGGCAAGACGACGCTGGGGATGCTGATCGCGAGCGAAGCGCTGAAGGCCGGCAAGTCGGTCGGGATCTATTTCACTCCCAAGCTGCTGACCCGGATCCGCCAGACCTACCAGGAAGCTGAGAGCGAGAACGCCTACGGCCAGTTCTTCGAGCGGGTGACCTCGGTCGACCTGCTCTACATCGACGACCTCGGCTCCGAGCGCCACACCGACTGGGTGGTCGAGCAGCTCTACGCGGTGGTCAACGAGCGCTACGAGAACCAGCGGGCGATGCTGGTGACGAGCAACGCCGAGGGCGACGTCGACCGCGGCCAGCGCCAGCTCGAGGACCAGATCGGCCGCCGCACCGTCTCACGATTGATCGAGATCTGCGGCGACCCGCTGCCCCTGTTCGGCTCCGATCACCGCTACCGAGCCCGCGCCGCCGGCTGAACCCCGTCACAATCTCCCGCGGCAATGCCAGGCGTGGTCATAGTCGGGGCCCAGTGGGGCGACGAGGGAAAGGGCAAGATCACCGATCTGCTCGCCGAGCGGGCTACCGCGATCGTGCGCTTCCAGGGCGGCAACAACGCCGGCCACACGATCGTCCGCGGCGGCGAGGAGTTCAAGTTCCACCTGATCCCCTCCGGGATCCTCCACTCGGAGAAGACCTGCGTGATCGGCAACGGCGTTGTGGTCGACCCGCGGGTGCTGCTCGGCGAGATCGATGGCCTCAAACGAGCCGGGGTAAGCGTCGGCAACCTGCGGATCTCAGCCAACGCGCACCTGATCATGCCCTACCACGTGCTGCTCGACACGGCGGGCGAGACGAAGCTGGGCAAGCTCTCGATCGGCACCACCCGGCGCGGGATCGGTCCCTGCTACGCCGACAAGGCGCTGCGGCTCGGCATCCGCGTCCAGGACCTGCTCGACGAGAAGATCCTGCGGACGAAGATCCGTGCAGCGCTGGAGCCGAAGCAGCAGGCGCTGCGCGAACTCTCGGTGCAGCGGCGCAAGCAACTGAAGGAGGCTGGCGAGGAGGCGAAGCCGCTGGAGGGGACGGCGCAGGTCCCCGACCCCCGCCTTGACCTACACGCGATGGTCGAGGAACACATCAACTTCGGGCGCCGGCTCGAGCCCCACATCGCTGACACCGCGCGGCTCTGCTGGGAGGCGCTTGACCGCGACGAGACGGTGATCTTCGAGGGCGCCCAGGCGACCCTCCTTGACCTTGACCATGGCACCTATCCCTTCGTCACCTCCTCCAATCCGATCGCCGGCGCCGCTTGCGTCGGTGCGGGAGTGGGGACGAAGGACATCAATGAGGTCTGGGGGATCGCCAAGGCCTATGCGACCCGGGTCGGCGCCGGACCCTTTCCGACCGAGCTCTTCGATCAGTACGGCGAGCACCTCTTCCGCGTCGGCCACGAGTACGGCTCGGTCACCGGCCGGCGCCGCCGCTGCGGCTGGTTTGATTCCGTGGCGTTGCGGCGCTCGATCG
>JBQCCT010000002.1:0-3911 GCA_051961955.1 Solirubrobacterales bacterium | reverse complement strand
CAACTGGCAGGTCGGCCTGATGGTGGTCGGCTACGGGATCGCCCAGGTCGCCTACAGCCTCGGCCTCAAGCAGGTCGTGATCATCGACGTGATGACGCTGGCCGGCCTCTTCATCCTCCGCGTCGCCGCCGGCGCCAGCGCCGTCGAAGCCCACGCCTCCGAGTGGCTGATCCTCTGCACCGGCATGCTCGCCGCCTTCCTCGGCTTCACCAAGCGCCGCCAGGAGGCGGTCTCCGAGCTGCACGAAGGCACCTCGACCCGGCCGGTCCTCGAGCACTACTCGCTGCCCTTCCTCGACCAGATGGTCTCGATGGTCACCACCGGCACCGTGATCAGCTACTCGATCTACACCGTCAACTCCCCCCTGATCGGCAGCCAGATGATGCTGACGATCCCCCCCGCGGTCTACGGCATCTTCCGTTACCTCTACCTGATCTACGACCGCTCCGACCAGCGCTCGATGTCCGGCATCATCGCCGGCGACCGCGGCATCCAAGCCGCCGGCGCCGCTTTCGCGATCATCGCCTTCCTGCTGCTGTACGTGTTCAACTAAGCCATCCCGACTTCGGGCGCTGGGCCCTCCATCAGGTAGAAGCGGGCGCGGGCTAGCTCCTCGCCGTTGACCTGGACCACGGCGGCGTGGGGGCCGGCGGTGTTGAAGGTGGCGGTGGCGGCGATCGACATGACCAGGCGCTGCTCTTGGCCTTGGGGTAGACCCGGGGGGCGGCCGGTCTCGAAGTTGGCGGTGAGGCCCTCGCCGAGTTCGACGCCGTCGGGGTCCTGGATGGTGACGACGAGCTCGTGGGGGTCGTTGGTCTCGTGCCAGGCGATGTCGATGCCGAGGCCGATCGAGAAGGACCACTCGTGGGGAAACTCGGGCAGGCGGAGGACGTTCCAGCCGCCGCCGGTCAGGTAGAGCTTGCCGTTGACCGCCTCGCTGTGGTCGCAGAGGAGGAGGAAGCCGATGTTCACGACGGTCCCTCGCCCTCGGCGTAGGGGACGACCGGCAGGTCGGAGCGCAGTTCTACCTTGCCCTTGCGACTGAACTGGAGGTCGATCGTCTCGTTCTTGCGGTAGGTGCCGAACAGGCCCAGGTACATCGCCAGCCAGCGGCCGGTGCCTACCTTCTCCTTGACGATCGGGCGGCTGAAGACGATCTCGCCGGCTTCGATCCGGTAGCTCTCCCTGCCCTGCTCGACGCCGTTGATGAAGACGGCGAACGGCGGTTCGGCGCCAGCCGGCAGCTTCACCCGCTCGCCGGCGGCGTAACTGCCCTTAGGGATCTCAGTCTCGGTCTCGCTCATCGTTCCTGCGCTTCCAGAGTCTCGCGCACGAGGTCGAACGGCGTCTCGTGGTGGGTCGGATCGAGCTCCTTCCGCACCACCCCGCCCTTGAACGGCACGAACGTCCCGGCCCCCCGCACGTCCACCCCCGCCCCCGACGTCCGCAAAAGCCCGCCGCTGCTCAGCTGCAGCCGCGCCCGAACCTGATCCCCCGGCTCAAAATCCCGCAGCGACCGAACCCGCCGCGCCGGCCCCTCGCTACGAATAGCCAACGCCCGCTCCCGCATCTGTTCAACTGCCTCGCCGAGATCGTCGAACTCCCGATGATCAACGTCGGACCCGTGCCGGACGGTCAGCTTCCAAGGACGGGACATGAGCTGACCCTACGAGAGGAGAGGGTGGAGTGTCCCTCGCCAGACACTCAACCGCGAGCCATACGCGCGGGGTGTCTGGCGCGGTATACTCCACCCTCTCCCCCTCAAACTGCTGAATCTCAGGCCCCGCGCCGAGGCCGCTTCGGCCGCCGCGCCGGCGGCCCGGTGATTTTTTCCGGCCCTTCGCGGTTCTCAACCGGCACGTACTCCAGCTCCCGCTCGCCGGTGTAGATCTGCCGGGGGCGGGCGATTTTCTTCTCCGGATCTTCCTGCATCTCCATCCACTGGGCGACCCAGCCGGCGGTGCGGGGAATGGCGAAGATGACGGTGAACATGTCGGTCGGGATGTCCATCGCCTCGTAGATGATCCCGGAGTAGAAGTCGACGTTCGGGTAGAGCTTGCGGTCGGTGAAGTACTCGTCGTCGAGGGCGCGTTTCTCCAGCTCCTGGGCGATCTCGACCAGTGGGTTGTACTCGGTCGCCTCGAAGACCTCGTCGAGGTGCTGCTGGATGATCCGCGCCCGCGGGTCGTAGTTCTTGTAGACGCGGTGGCCGAAGCCCATCAGTTTCTCCTCGCGCTGCTTCACGCGCTCGAGGAAGTCGGGGATGTTCTCCGGCGACTCGATCCGCCGCAGCATCCGCAGCACCGCCTCGTTCGCCCCGCCGTGGAGCGGCCCGTACAGCGCCGCCACCCCGGCCGCCACCGCCGAGTACGGGTCCACGTCGGAGGAGCCGACCCCGCGCACCGCGTTGGTCGAGCAGTTCTGTTCGTGGTCGGCGTGGAGGATGAAGAGGACGTCGAGGACCTTGGTCAGCGCGTCCTTGGGGATGTGCCGGTCTTCGGTCTTCTTGAACATCATCGAGAGGAAGTTCTGCGCGAAGTTGAGCTCGTTGTCGGGGTAGACGTAGGGCAGCCCCATGTTGTGGCGGTAGGAGAAGGCGGCCAGGGTCGGCACCTTGGCGATCAGCCGCACCGCCGCCATGTAGCGCTCTTCGGGGTCGTCGATCTGCTTCGCGTCCGGGTAGAAGGTCGAGAGGGCGCCGACGCCGGCGAGCAGCATCCCCATCGGGTGGGCGTCGTAGCGGAAGCCCTCGAAGAAGTGCTTGAGGTCCTCGTGGACGAAAGTGTGGTGGGTGATGTCGAAGACCCAGCGGTCGAGCTGGGGCGCGGTCGGCAGCTCGCCGAAGATCAGCAGGTAAGCGACCTCGAGGAAGGTCGAGCGCTCGCAGAGCTGCTCGATCGAGTAACCGCGGTGTTCGAGGACCCCCGCGGCGCCGTCGATGTAAGTGACCGCCGAGCGGCAGGAGGCGGTGTTGGTGAAGGCCGGGTCGTAGGACATCAACCCGAATTCGTCCTCGCTGACTTTGATCTGCCGCAGGTCCATCGCCCGCACGGTGCCGTCTGAGACCGGCACCTCGTAGCTCTTGCCGGTGCGGTTGTCGGTGATCGTCAGCGACTCGCTTCCGGTGGCACCGTCAGCGCGGTCGGTCGCGTCCTGGGTCTGCTGCTCGGTGGCCATCTCCCTCCTTCGGAAGCTCGGTTGTCGTGACTGGTCGGGGCCGACGAAGTATCGCAGTTCGTACTCGGCGCCCTTGTTAACGAGAGGGGGTGCCCGGCTCAGGCGCCGGCGACGGGGGAGCCGCCGAACTGGGTCATCGAGCGCAGGTCTTCGAGTCGCGCCTCGATCTCATCGCGGGTCAGCCGTGCCACCCGCTCGGTCCCGAACTCCTCGACGTTGAAGGAGGCGAGCACGGTGCCGTAAGCCATCGCCCGCCGCAGCTCGGCGTCCCCCAGCTCGCCCTCGACGCCGTCGAGGTAGCCGAAGAAGCCGCCGGCGAAGCTGTCACCGGCCCCGGTCGGGTCGCGCACGTCCTCGAGCGGGAAGCCCGGCAGGGCGAAGAAGCCATCCGCGGTGAAGAGCGCCGCTCCGTACTCGCCCTGCTTGGCGACGACCGCGCGCGGCCCCATCGCCATCACCGCGCGGGCGGCGCGGGCGAGGTTCGACTCACCGGTCAGCTGGCGGATCTCGGCGTCGTTGACGACGAGGCAGTCGACCTCGGCGATCGCCGCCATCAGTGAGTCCTTCGCGGTCTCGATCCAGAGGTTCATCGAGTCGAGGCCGCTGAGCCGGGCGGCGGTGCACTGGGCGCGGACCTGGCGCTGCAGGTCGGGCTGGATGTTGGCGAGGAAGAGGGTGTCGGCCGCCTGCGAGGCCGCCGACAGCTTCGGTTCGAACTCGGCGAAGACGCCGAG
>JBQCCT010000001.1:0-4259 GCA_051961955.1 Solirubrobacterales bacterium | reverse complement strand
GATGTCGAAGGCGGCGACGAACTCGACGTCGCGCACGTGGTAGCCGCCGAGGTCGACGTGCATCAGGCCCGGCACTTCGTCGGCCGGGTCGGCGTCCTTGTAGTACTGGACGCCCTGGAGGAAGCTGTTGGCGCAGTTGCCGACGCCGACGATCGCGACCCGGACCTTGTCCTCCGTGCGGCCGACGCCGTTCGTGCCGTGGCCGTTTGCTCCGTTGCTCTCACTCATGAAATTGGAAGTCCTCCTGGGATAGCGCTAGGTGGCAGAACACACCCGGCGGCTTCGCTGGTTACACATCCCCAGCGCCGCCACCGTCGTCCTTGACGCCGGAGACCTCGCCGGATAGCTCGTTTCTGACATGCCATACCCGTTGAAACGTCGTGAAGATCGTCAGGGCTGCAACAACGTATATCGCCGGAGCCAGCAGTTCAAAGTCGCCGATGCCGGCGCCCTTGGCGAAGATCAGGCCGATCGAAAGTAGCACCACCCTGACCGGCCGGGTCGCCAAGCCGACCTTGCATTCGACTCCGAGCGCCTCGGCCCGGGCGCGGGTGTAGGAGACCATCAGCGAGCCGAGCACGGCGACCACGCACATCGCCGCGGCGAAGGCTTCGCCGTTGGCGGCGAAGTAGCCGGCGACGGCGGCGAGCACGCTCCCCTCCTCGATCCGGTCCAGGGTCGAGTCGAGGAAGGCGCCGAAGAGGGTCCCCTTGCCCGACATCCGCGAGTAGCGGCCGTCGAGGGTGTCGCAGATCGAGCCGAGGACGAAGGCGACCCCGGCGAGGAAGAAGAGGCGCTGGGTGACGAGCAGGGCGGCGATCAGGTTCCCGAGCAGGCCGACCAGCGAGATCGCGTTCGGCGTCAGCCGCGACTCGATCAGCCGTTCGCGCGCGTACGCTCGCAGCTCCTGTCCGTTGCGGGCGCCGGCGCGGCCACCGCGCCGGTCGCCGCCTGGTGCCCTCGGGGGCGCCGAAGAAGGTCCCATCAGGGCGTGAGGCTATTAGTTCTCACGCCTCGGCCTCTTGCGGGAACCGGCTGCGCCAGGCCCAGGCGTGCGGGCGGGCGCGGGCGAGGGCCCCCTGGGCGATTGCAAAGGCGAGGAAAGCGACGATCCAGCCCAGGGCGGCGTCGATCCAGTAGTGGTTGGCGGTGACGATCACGACCCAGGTGATCAGGATCGGCCAGAAGGCCCACCAGGCTTTCGACCACCAGCGACGACAGACCATCACCCCGGTGGCGCCGATCATCATCGCGAAGGCGCAATGCATGCTCGGCACCGCCGCGTAGGGGTTGATGAAGATTTTCGCCAGGGTCGAGTCGTGGTTGACGTTGGAGAAGTCGGTGATCGTGTCGACGAAGCCGTGTTCGGGGAACATCCGCGGCGGCGCCGTCGGGAAGCCGACATAGCCGATCAGCGCCAGGCACATCGAGACCACGAACATGTTCCGCACGAAGTAGTAGGACTCGTTGCGGAAGATGTAGAGCCAGACCAGGAAGCCGAGCGCGATCGAGAACTGGGCGTTGAGGTAGAGCTGGTTGGCGACGACGATCAGCCAGTGGGCGGGCAGGAAGAAGGCCTGCAGGCTGGGCTCGAAGAAGGTGTGGCTCGACTGCTCGAAGTTGATTACCTGGGCGCCGTGGGCGATCGCGTCGGCGCGGGTCGAGTCGGCGACACCGCGGCCGAGCTCGTACATAGCGTCGACGCCGACGAGGATGCCGATCTGGCGCCCGGCATCGCTCCAGCCTTTGGGCAGCTTCGATCCGATACGTGCAAGCGCGCGAGACACTGAACACCCCATTGTAATCCGCGCGTTAACAGGCCCAAAAGGGGTCCGAGCAAGTTCCGTGGTTCCTTTTGCACCTATATCGGGCGAAAGGAACCACGGAACTAAATAGGGTTCGGCTCAATGCCTTGGAAGCGGCCGGACAAGCGCAGGGTGCGGGCGATTCGGGACCGCTTGCGGGAGATGTACGGGGTGCGGGAGGCCGAACCGCACGGGCACCCGATCGCCGAGCTGGTGAAGACGGTGCTCTCCCAGCACACCAACGACCGCAACCGCGACAAAGCCTTCGCGGCGCTGCGCGAGCGCTTCCCGACCTGGGAGGAAGTGCGCGATGCACCCGTCAAGAAGATCGAGGAGGCGATCCGGCCCGGCGGTCTGGCGAAACAGAAGGCGCCGCGGATCCAGGCGATCCTCGAGCGGCTGGGCGACCCGCCCGATCTTGACTGGACCGAGACGGCCTCGCGCGAGGAGTCGCTCGAGTTCCTTCTCGGCCTGCCCGGGGTGGGGCGCAAAACCGCCGCCTGCGTGCTGATCTTCACCTGGGGCATCCCCGAGATCCCGGTCGACGTCCACGTCCACCGGGTCGGCGGCCGGCTCGGGCTCTTCCCCGCAAAGGCCTCGTTCGAGCGCGCCCACGACGAAATGCTGGCGATCGTGCCGCCCGAGGACGCCTACGAGCTGCACATGAACCTGATCCGCCACGGGCGCGCCGTCTGCCGGCCGAAACCGCGCTGCGGCGAGTGCGCGCTGCGGCGAATGTGCCCCTGGTATCGGGACAACCGCGCCGGGACGAGCGCCAGTAGTATGCGCGCCGCCTCATGAGCAAGCGCACCTTCATCTGGTTCGGGATCCTCGTCCTCGTCCTCGCAGTGGTCATCCCCTGGCTGGCCTTCCGCTCCCGGGGCGATGCCGAGACCGGTCCGCAGGAAGTGCCGACGAGCCTCAAGCATGGCCAGGAAATCTTCCAGACCAACTGCGGCACTTGCCACACGCTCTACGCGGCTGGGACCGATGGCAACTACGCCCCGAACCTGGACGAATTGCTGGCGCCCAACGGCCCGCCGGAAGGCAAACCCGAACAGATCGAACAGACGGTCAAAGGGATCGAAGGCCGCGTCCTCAACGCGGTCGAAAACGGCATCGACAGCGAAACGACCCCGGGCCGGATGCCCGCCGGCATCCTCAACAAAGAGCAGGCCAAAGAAGTGGCCGAATTCGTCGCCCGCACCGCCGGCGAGGGCTGAGTACACCGCTTCGAACGGACTCCAGCTGGGTTCTCCCTAGGGAACAGAGAGCCCAGGCAGGGAAAGAAGGAGTCTTGAATCAAGTGATCCACCCATCCGTAGCGACCCGTCGGGTCATGCTCGCGTCGATCGCCCTCGTCGCCGCGACGGCGGCGTTCGGCGGCACTGCTCAAGCCAAGACCAGGGGGTCGATCGTCAACGTGATGACGCGCAACCTCTATCTGGGGGCCAACCTGACGCCGGCGATCGAATCGAAATCGACCTCGGAATTCATCGAGGCCAACGGCGCGATCTACCGCCAGGTCGAAGCGACCAACTTCCCGGTCCGGGCCAAGGGCCTGGCGAAGGAGATCCTCGAAAACGAACCCGACCTGGTCGGTCTGCAGGAGGTGGCGCTGTGGCGTACCGCGCCGCCCTCGCTTGGCCCCGTCTTCTCCGGCAAGCCGGAAGCGACCACGGTCAAGTACGACTTCCTCAAGCTGCTGCTGGCGCAGCTGAACAGGAAGAAAGCCCTCTACAAGCCGGTCATCGTCCAGGACGAGTTCGACTTCGAGGCCCCGGCTGACGCCAACGGCCAGCCGGGCGACGGTCCCGGCGGCGGCACTGGCATCCTCGCCAACGCCGAGACCAACGCGCGGCTGACGATGCGCGACGTGATCCTCAAGCGCCTCCACTCGGGCGTGCAGACCACCAACCCGAAGAGCGGCCACTTTGAACACCTGCTGGTGGAGAAAGTCGCCGGCAGCAAAGAAATCGCCGTCACCCGCGGCTGGACCAGCGTCGACGCCAGGGTTCGCGGCAGCAAGAAGTTCCATTTCGTGGACACCCACCTCGAGGCGTTCGACAACGAGACCGAATACCCGAGCGTCCGCGCCCAGCAGGCCGCGGAGCTGGTCGCCCCCGGCGGCCCGGCGACGAGCAAGCTGCCGGTAATCCTGGTCGGCGACCTCAACTCCGACGTGAAAACGGAAGTCAAGCCAGGCGACGGCCAGGCCTACCGGGTGCTGACCAAGGCGGGCTTCCGCGAGCGCTCGACCTACAAGCCGCTCGGCTGCTGCATCGACAGCTCCTACGACCTCAAAAGCGGGTCGGCTGTTGAGTTCGACCACAAGGTCGACCACGTCATGACCAACGCCCCGCAGCGAGTGAAGCTGCTGGCCTCGAAAGTGACCGGTCGCCAGAGGCAGCACGGCTACTGGGATTCGGACCACGCCGGGCTCTTCAGTTCGCT